>NZ_JFGV01000010.1:0-107681 GCF_000612035.1 Photorhabdus aegyptia
GCCTGTTCCTCCCCGGAGCTGTTTCGGCGTGCACCAAAACATTGCTCCTGGAACAGGCTTCATGTCAATTTCTTATCCAGAATTCGGGTTAAATATAAGTCTTCATTCTTTGTTTCAGATCAAATGAGAACGTGATTATCTCACTTCAAGTTACTATATATTGTGCTTAAATATGGAAATAAAACTATATATAGCGATATCTATCTTTAAGCTGAATATCAAAACGAGAATTGTTTGCACTTTTAAGCAACATTCTCAAGGAGCCATATTGTGAAAACTGTTGTGATAAAACGGGATGGTCGACAGGTACCATTTGATGAAACACGCATCAAAGATGCCATAAAACGGGCCGCTTCTGCCGTTGGCGTGACGGATGATGAGTATTGTATCCAAGTTGCATCCACAGTAACGCAATTAATCGCTGACTACAGGCAAGTTAATGCACAAGATATTCAGAATGCAGTAGAAAATCAGTTAATGGCTGGCAGATATAAGCACTTTGCCCGTCTTTATATCGAATATCGTCACAATAGGGATATTACCCGAGAGTTACATAGCCGACTTAATCAAGAAATCCGTGGTTTAATTGAACAGAGTAACGTTTCCCTGCTCAATGAGAACGCCAATAAAGATAGTAAAGTGATTCCCACTCAACGGGATCTGTTGGCCGGGATTGTTGCTAAAAGTTATGCCAAACAACATATTCTGCCGCGCAATGTGGTATTGGCTCACGAAAGAGGCGAAATACACTACCATGATCTCGATTATTCCCCCTTTTTCCCAATGTTTAACTGTATGTTAATCGACCTAAAAGGCATGCTAACCAATGGGTTCAAAATGGGTAATGCTGAAATAGAACCGCCAAAATCCATTTCAACCGCAACAGCGGTAACGGCTCAAATTATCGCTCAGGTCGCCAGCCATATTTATGGCGGTACCACCATCAATCGTATAGATGAAGTATTAGCCCCCTTCGTTAAAGCCAGCTATAAAAAACACTTGGCGATTGCCGAACAGTGGGATATCAGCGATAAAAAATCTTATGCCAAAGCACGAACAGAAAAAGAGTGTTATGACGCTTTCCAATCACTGGAATATGAAGTTAATACACTGCATACCGCCAATGGGCAGACTCCTTTTGTCACTTTTGGCTTTGGTCTGGGTACGTCAAAAGAATCCCGCTTAATTCAGCAATCTATTCTGCGTAACCGCATTGCTGGTTTGGGTAAGAATCACAAAACAGCGGTATTCCCCAAACTGGTATTTGCTATCCGTGATGGCCTGAATCACAAACTCGGTGATCCTAACTACGATATCAAGCAACTGGCTCTCAAATGTGCCAGTAAGCGTATGTACCCAGATATTCTTAACTATGATCAAGTGGTTAAGGTCACAGGCTCCTTTAAAACCCCGATGGGTTGTCGCAGTTTCCTCGGTGTCTATGAGGAAAAGGGTGAACAAATTCATGAAGGACGCAATAACTTAGGAGTTATCAGTTTGAACCTGCCTCGGATAGCTATCGAAGCCAAAGGCGATGAAAAACATTTCTGGAAATTATTGGACAAACGGCTGGCACTGGCAAAACAAGCACTCATGACCCGTATTACCCGCCTGGAAGGCATTAAAGCACGAGTTGCGCCAATCCTTTATATAGAAGGCGCCTGCGGGGTTCGCTTGAAAGCCGATGATAATATCGCTGAAATCTTTAAACATGGTCGGGCTTCTATTTCTCTGGGCTATATTGGTATTCATGAAACCATTAACGCATTGTATGGCAATCAGGTTCATCTATTTGATGATCAACAATTACGTGTAAAAGCGCTCTCAATTGTTGATCATCTGCGAAAAGCCACTGATCAATGGAAAAAAGAGACAGGTTATGGTTTCAGTTTATACAGCACGCCAAGCGAAAATCTATGTGACCGTTTCTGCCGCCTTGATACCGCTGAGTTTGGCGTGATTGAAGGCGTGACAGATAAAAGCTATTACACCAACAGTTTCCATCTTGACGTTGAAAAGAAGGCCAATCCTTATGACAAATTGGATTTTGAAGCCCCTTATCCACCACTAACAAACGGCGGTTTTATCTGCTACGGCGAATATCCTAATCTGCAACATAATCTGAAAGCACTGGAGGATGTATGGGATTACAGCTATTCATGTGTCCCTTATTACGGCACCAATACCCCCATCGACGAGTGCTATGAGTGTGGATTCACCGGTGAATTCTCTTGTACCAGTAAAGGGTTTACCTGTCCACGTTGTGGCAATCATGAACCTTCCAAAGTATCAGTAATCCGCCGCATTTGTGGTTATCTGGGAAGCCCCGATGCCCGCCCGTTCAATGCGGGCAAACAAGAAGAGGTGAAACGCAGGGTAAAACATCTGGCAAATGGGCAATTAGGCTAATGAAGGCAGGCTGACAAAGTGAATTATCACCAATACCACCCTGTTGATGTAGTCAATGGCCCCGGAACCCGCTGCACACTGTTTGTCGCCGGGTGCGAGCATCAATGTCCCGGTTGTTATAACAAAAGTACCTGGCGGGTAAGCTCCGGCCAACCATTTACGCAGGAAATGGAAGACCGTGTAATTTTTGATTTACAAGACAAACGCATTAAACGACAAGGGCTATCTTTATCTGGCGGCGATCCCCTCCACCCACACAATGCAGCCGCGATCCTGAAATTGGTAAAACGGGTTAAAACAGAGTGCCCAGACAAGGACATTTGGCTTTGGACAGGTTATCTGCTAAAGGAACTTAGCGAAATTCAACGGGAAATTGTCAGCTATATTAATGTGCTAGTGGATGGCAAGTTTATACAAGATCTTTATGAACCCGGTTTACTATGGCGTGGTAGCCGCAACCAGATTATTCATAGATTAAGATAATTTTATCGCTGCCAGCAGATTTTCTTACCAAATCCAAGCGTATTATCAGTCATCTTTATTTCATTGAGATTCAGTTGCCAAATAGGTGTTTTAACAGCAATTGCCACAGGAAAACGGCGGCAATAACGTGCTCTGGCAGCTTTATCTTGTTCACCTTCAAGACGAATGACTTCCCCTTTGAATTGAATACCCTTTATCTGTGCAATATTTCGAATCTGCCCAGCAATGGTACCTGCAACCTGCGGGTTTACCTGCATCATTTCACCGTGGCGCGTATGAAGTTCAGTCATAAACCAGAAAGCGATCTCATCGGCATTGAAAACATAGAAGCAATTTGCACACCAAATATCATCACCGGTTGCTGTACAAAGCGTTAGGACATGCTGTCTTGCGAGGTATCTATGGATAATCTGAAAGTTTTCAGGAGCGTTCACACTCTCTCCAATAGCAGGATTATATCTGCCTAGAAGCCCAGAACCACGCCGGGATAAACATCATCCTACGGCGTGTTCTGACATCTCCTGACAGGGCCAGGGTTCAGTATGTTCTACTATAAATTAGTTATAGATTTCAGCAACACCTGATAATTGATTCTTACCGCCAGCAGAGATAATGCGGAAAGAAGATGCCCCTGCTTTGTCAGCTTTTTTGGACAACTCGGCACTTAGGGTTTCCAAAGTATCAGCCCCCGTGACAGAAACTACGCCAACTTTAGAAGAGGAAGCAGTTTGAACTTCTGTTGCCGCCATACTACCAAAAGAGATAGCACTTAAAGCTAAAGCAGCAGCGATATATTTTACGTTTTTCATACTATGATCCTTGATCAATTTTTAGTTGAATGAGTTACTCTCTGTGATGTGGATCATAGTATGCTCTAAAGGCCGGAATAAAAATTAGCAATTATTGCTATTCTATTTCAATTTTTTTGAATAAATAATGCGACGTATAGCAAATTGATATGTAACGGGTCTTATAAAACTGTTATATTATAATAACTTAAACTAAATTATTCAGAAAAATGATATAGAAAAGCGTTCGAGTAAAATATAAATATCAAAAATAGAAAATTCAGAAAAAAATTATATGGCCGAAAATCAATGGGTTCTTTACTTACTGAAAACAAAATCTGGCATGCTTTACACCGGGATAACGACAAATATTCATCGCCGTTTTGCACAACATGAAAACGGGAAAGGGGCAAAATCACTGAGAGGGAAAGGACCGTTACAGCTGGTTTTCAGCAGTCATGCCGGAGACCGCTCCAGTGCCTCACGGCTGGAATATCAAGTAAAACAATTAAGTAAACAGCAAAAAGAGAGGCTGGTTATTTGCCAGCCCGTCTGTATATCAGAATATTTAGCATCAATTAGAAACGGCCAAAGTGTGGGGAATAAGTAACCAGTCCCTGATGGTCAGCCAAAAAACTATCAGCTAATTCATATACCTGAAAATAAGATTCATACGTTGGCCACTGGCAATACAATTGGTGCTCACTAGCAAGCGTAAAACCAAACCGGTGATAATAGTGTGGATCACCTAAAACAACGACGACGCCATAACCAAATTCATTCAGGCTATCCAAACCTTCATACACCAACTTTTCACCAATTCCCTGCCGACGATATTCTTCAGCAACCGCTAACGGCGCCAGACCAACCCATTGGTGATCTTCACCATTAATATCCACCGGACTAAAAGCCACGTAACCGATTACCTGGCCTTCGTCATCTGTGGCAACCACGCCTAACGTCAATAGTCCATCTTCCCGCAATCGTTGAACCAATTCCGCTTCCGACGAGGTATCAAAAGATTTCCGTAATAACCGATCTATTCCCGCAGCATCTACCGGAATTTCTACCCTGATCAACATGATAATCGCGCCAGATCGTGCTGATCCGCGCCCTCCGGCAAACTCGTTTTTACACACTCAGCCAATTGCAACAAACCTGCACAGAAAACAGTAAGCATGAATTTCAACGCTATCGCATCTACCAAATTTTTAACACACAACCCTAATTCTGTACGGATAATTATCAGAATCAGATCATTGGCTTCGTCGCTGAAACTAACCTCTTCCTGCTTATACTGGTTGACAACTAAATGACTAGCGCAGACAGTAGTAAACCAGCACAGAGTAAGATTGTGGATTTTTCCTAACACAGCTCAGACTCCTTACTTGATAAAGTAACGTAGCTATTTAGCCAAAATATATCGGCATTCCCCGATCCTACATCAAGAATCCAACACAGACCTAACTGTAAATATTACCTTTTAATTATTGTGGCAATATCTGACTATAAACTGCGCTAAATCAAAACATCTCATCACTCATTCAATTACAATAACTAATCATTTATTGTTTTATTCCGGTATTTTATATGGAGTAACTTTGTCCTACTAAAAATTTATTTGCGTGAAAAGTTATACAGATAACGAAACAGATACTCATTTATATTTGTCTGAAATATGATATCGAAGCCCGTTATCCCTCAATCTGAGGATGAAATAAAATATCGTACAAACATACAGTTATGGAAAAATTTGTAAACATAAGTTGCATACTAAAATTAAAATTTACACATACTGATTATAGCCGATGACAAACTTTTGGCTTAATGTATGGCTCCAGTCTATACGTATTTTGGAAGTTATTTAGAGAAATAATGTTAAAAAACACTCATAGACTTTATTAAGATTCTCTTCTGGATTGATTATCCTCGAGCTGAATTTTCACAAATGTATATAGTTTAGTCTTTATACAATAAATAGGAATGATGTATGGAAGGCCAAGATATTTATTCAAAATTCATTGGTAAGAGGATAAAGCTATGGATGGATGAGCGTTTCCCGCTGCAAAATGCGCCGCTTTTCTTTCTCTTTTATATCATCAGCTATTCCGTAGCTTTTTATTCAATAAGGGAAAAACCCGTTTTATCATGGGAAATCCTGCTCGGTTGCCTGATGTCCTTCTCCTATTTTTTACTATTACGGATATTCGATGAGCATAAGGACTATCAACTGGATTGTGAACATCATCCACAGCGGATTTTACAACGCGGTATTATTACGCTGAAAAATCTACGGGCGCTTGGTATCTGTTGTATCGCATTACAATTGGGTGGAAGCCTATTTTTAGATAGAGGAATAGGTTCAGTTACTTTTGCCTGGCTATTGGTCTTTATCTGGACCTGTCTTATGGGCAAAGAGTTCTTTATCGGTGATTGGTTAAACCAACACCTTACTTGGTATGCTATTTCCCATATGCTGGTAATGCCGCTCATTATCTGGTGGTTGGGCAATATCGCCAGCCCTAACCTCACATTCACTTTCCCAATATGGGTCTTAATGGGGTTGTGCTTTTTCTCTGGATTCAGTTTTGAAATTACACGCAAGTGTAAAGGTCCAGATGAAGAGCGCCTGGAAATACCGACCTATTCATCTATTTTCGGCAGAAAAGGGGCTGTCGCTATTATCGCGGCATTACTCACCGTAATGTTGATATTACAGATTTGGCTAATCCGTATCACCACTGATGGTATAGCGTTATGGGCGTTAATTATCTTGGTCGTTTGTTATGCATTGTGTCTATGGCAATTAAGTAAATTCCTCCGTAACCCCACTATCCAAAATCGCAAACGCGATGAAGCTGTCGTGGGAATATTTATGGTGCTGGGTTACTCGGTTTGCACTGCCAGCATCTTAATAAAGCTTGGGTTTGCTTAGGTATTAAAGGAAATATAATTATGTTGCAAAAGAATATCCAATCATATGTAAGTGATGCATCAGATAATACCACTGATCACATAGAAAACTGTGCGCGAGGTTCTATTCTAGAATTGTCACGTGACATATTTAGCATCAAAAAACACCAAGGAGCATCTGCCGTCCGTACAGAAACAACTCAAGTAAAATTATTGCCCCGCCGCCACCTCTACACCTACACCGAAGAAGCGCGACAAAAACGTCTGGATTATTTGGCAAAACATACCGGGCATACATTGGAACACGTGGCAAATACCCATCTGGATGCGACCAAACTGGCAAAAACCATTGAAGGATTTATTGGTTCAATAGAAATCCCCGTGGGGATCGCCGGCCCTCTCTTGATAAAGGGACAATACGCTCAAGGGATATATTATGCTCCACTTGCTACCACAGAAGGCGCTTTAATTGCTTCGGTATCCCGTGGTTCTTCCGCCATTACGCAATCAGGGGGAACGACCGCGCGTGTACTTGGTCAACGCATGATACGAGCCCCGCGTTTTGAATTTCATAGCGTCTCGCATAGCATTATGTTCAGTGATTGGATCAAAGAACATATCAGCGAATTACGGTATGAAATAGGACGCCATTCAAAACATGCGCAATTGTTGGAAATAAATCCACATATCATCGGTCGCAGCGTCCATTTGCAATTTATCTACAATACCGCCGCAGCGGCAGGTCAAAACATGACCACCATTTGCACTTGGTACGCATGTCAATGGATCCAACAACAGTTAGCCAAAATGGCGTTTATACCACTACGTCACTTTATGATCGATGGTAATACATCTAGTGATAAAAAGGTGTCTTATCAACCTTTCATCGAAGGTCGTGGAACTCGTGTAGTGGCTGAGGTTTATTTAGATGCTGAATCCTGCCAGCAAATCTTGCGAGTCACGCCACAACAACTTGTCACGGCTTATCATCATGTCTGCGAAGGCGCTATTGCCTCAGGGATGATCGGCATGAATATTAATGCGGCCAATGTGATTGCCGGGATGTTTACCGCTCTAGGGCAAGATATTGCCTGCGTACATGAATCGTCAGTCGCCCACCTGCACATGACATTAACTGCCGATAACCGCGTCTATTGCAGTATTACACTGCCTTCTCTGATCATCGGTACTATCGGTGGCGGAACTTATTTACCACACCAACGTGAATGTCTGAACATGTTGGGCTGCACCGATGAAAACGGCACTGCCCGCCTGGCGGAGATCATCGCCAGCTATTGTCTGGCCCTTGATATTTCAACACTGTCAGCTATTGCTGCGGATGAGTTCGCTCAATCACATGAAAGACTTGGCCGCTATCGCCCTGTCACCACCAGCAATATTATTGCACATACCCCACAGGACCTTGATCTCTCCTTCTTCCAGCAAGCAGATTTTAACCCTGTGTTACAAGGTGCCCATTTAACCACGATCAATCCTAAATTTTCTGGCGGTGATGAGCACAGCATGCTGACAAGTCTGAGCTCAAATTATGCGGAACGTTTAATTGGCTTATTTCCTTTTTCTATGACGACATCCGCACAGAACAATTTACCCGTGATGCTGAAACTGAAACCTCTGGGGAGTGAGGTCGTCAATATGGTACTGGATATCGCCAAACACTGTTCTCCTGAGTTGTTTGCTGTTTTCCAGGACTTTGAACATCAGCTTGAATTTAATCAAAGCCATAGCCGTGAGCTGGCTATTATGAATCAGCAAGATCCACGGTTGATGCGTTATATTCCAATTATTTATGGTGTGATTGAAAACGAAGCAACCGGAACTTATGCCCTGATTGAAGAATTGCTCCACGATATGGTGTTAATGAACAACATTAATCTGGAAACACCTTGGGAGCAGCGCCACCTTGAAGCTGCCATCCGAGGAATAGCAGATATTCACGCTATCTGGTTGGGACGAGAAGAAGAGCTCACGTTGAAGTTCCCACAACTGCAAATTGCGAATGCCGATACGGTTTCACAGATGAAGCCCCTGTGGCAAAAACTGGGCAATTTTATTCACCAAACGTTCCCTGAGTTGTTTCCCGTCGAAGAACAAGACGATTTCCAGTACTGGGTAAACAACACCGCCACTTGGTGGAAGGAAATCGAACAGATGCCAAGGACATTAATTCACGGTGATTTCAACCCACGCAATATTGCCTTCCGGCAACAGGAAACCGGGCTACGTTTATGCGCTTGGGATTGGGAGTTGTCTACTTTGCATCTACCACAACGCGACCTGGCAGAACTTCTGGCCTTTAGCTTAGACCCACAAAGCGACGCGGATAAGGTAGCCTATTATATTGAACTACACCGGGTTGAACTTGAGCAAAAATCGGGGCTCTCTCTTGATCCAATAAATTGGCGTCGCGGCTATGAATTAGCGCTGCGTGATTTATGGATGAGAAGAATTCCCCTTTATATGATGGCCCACAATGTTGTTGGCTATCCATTTATGGAGCGCACAATGAAAACTCTCCGCTGGCTTATTTCATTAATACGGAATTAATAATCAACCGAATATACTATTTAATTTTACTCTTCCTCTAAAATAAGGGTGCAGCAATAGCTTGTAATACATTCATATCTTATTGATCTATTCACGCCAACAATATTACGTGCAAATAAGACCATGATGTAAGCAAAGTATACTATTGCTGCATTGGTGGAATAATATGAAATATCTCTACACTCAAGATAACGCTATTGAATTGGCGGAACACTCCTTAGGTGGCAAAGCGGCTAATTTATTATGGCTTACGCAAAACGGTTTTCCTGTACCTAATTATTGGGTCATCAGCAGCGAGGTACTCAATAGCCTGCTTATCAAAGATACATTTGCAAACAATATCATAGAACAGTTGGCTGCCGTACCACGTGATATCAGCCAGGAAAAACTCGATACTATTGCTGCGCCATTGCGTCAGTGGATACAGTCGATTCCACTGCCTACCGAATTAGAAGAAGAATTGGCTCTCTTATCGGAGAATCACCCAGATACATTTTTCGCTGTTCGCTCATCAGCCATTGGCGAGGACGCCGCCAATGCCTCTTTCGCCGGGCAGATGGACAGCTACCTATTTCAACGAGGTAAATCAGCGCTGGTCAATAGCTTACGCGCTGTGATGGCCTCAGCTTTTAACACACGTGCATTACAATATCGCCTACACAAACAGCTACCGATGGGCAATATAAGTAGTGCTGTCATCATTCAAAACATGGTTGCCGGTGAGGTTTCTGGTGTTATGTTTACCGCCCACCCAGTCACGGGCAGCAGGCAACATTGCCTCATCTCATCCGCCTGGGGCACCGGAGAAGGTGTGGTTTCCGGCGAATGCGATACCGACGAATTCTCAGTTCATCTCACTACATCTGAGATTGAACGCCATATCACACAAAAAGAGACAGCAAGTGTTTTCGATACCGCCAATGGCAACGGTACAATAACGATACCCGTCGCAGAAGAAAAACAGTGGAAACCGACCTTACTCGATAATGAAATCTATGCATTACGAAATATTGGCAAAAAAATCGCGGCAGAACGAGGATGCCCACAAGATATCGAATGGACAATTCAAAACCATAAAATCTTTATTCTACAGACCCGGCCAATAACCCGCTTGCCACGTCAGGATGATCAAAGCGAGCGTCATATTATCTTTGATAATTCCAATATTCAGGAATCTTATTGTGGAATAACAACACCACTAACCTTCTCTTTTGCTCGCGCCGGTTATGCCACCGTTTATGAACAGACAATACGTGCCTTAGGTTGCTCGGATAAACAAGTTAACCTGCATCGTTCCATGTTGGAAAACATGCTCGGTTTAATTAAAGGCAGGATCTATTACAACATCAACAATTGGTATAAAGGGCTATTATTACTCCCCTCTTTCCAAACCAATAAAGAAGATATGGAAAGAATGATGGGGCTGGAAGATCCAGTTGATTTTGTTGAGGATAAAACGCTTTCACCAGGCGATAAAATAAAGAAACTGCCAAAAATGGGATGGGCATTTCTGCGCCTGTTATATGCCTTTAGGACTATGGATCAACGGGTAGAACTATTTTTAGAACAGTTCAAATGGCATGACGCCGCCATAAAACAAACAGAACCGCATACTTGTAACAGCGGCCAACTAATCGAGAAACTGAAATATCTGGATGAACATCTGCTACGACGCTGGACGACGCCGATCCTGAACGACTTCTATGTAATGATGTTTAATGGACGGGTAAATCGGGAGCTAATTGCTGCCGATATTGAGAATTCATCTGCATTATTAGGTGATCTCCTCTCTGGGGATGAAGATATTGAAAGCACCCAACCAACCAAAGTGCTGTTAAAGATGTGCCAATATGCACGCCAGCACCCTGAGTTGCGCAACCTATTGACCCACGGTGACGCCCGTACCCTGCTGACCCAAGTACGCCAACTCGATGAATCATTCCACCAGCAGTGCATCGATTATATTAAAAAATATGGCGATCGCACGATGGGGGAATTGAAGCTGGAAACCATCACGCTAAAACAAGATCCCAGTTTTCTATTTCTGATACTAAAAAACTACCTTGCTATCGATACTCTCACCCCAGAGACACTATCTAGCCGGGAAAGAAAATTGCGTACTCAGGCCGAAAACACGGCATTTCAGCAAATACACGAGCGACTTGGCTCCAGACGCATGAACGCTTTCAAAAACAATTTGCAGAAATTGCGCCAGGCGATACGCCACCGGGAAAATATGCGCTTCACCCGGACCCGTATGTTTGGGCTATATCGGGATATTTTCATACAACTTGGTCAAGCCTATGCACTAGAAGGTATCCTCGCTGAACCCCGCGATATTTTTTATCTCACGTTAGAGGAGATCTACAGCGGCTACGAAGGAACAGCAATACAAACCCAACTTAAGCCTTTAGTTGCTATACGCAAGCAAGAATATGCCAGCTACGAAACCGAAGATGAACCCGCTCATCACCTTTTCATTAGAGGCTCGCTGTATCAACAGCAAGATTACAGCTATCCCTATCGGGAAAAACAGGCCCCAACTGATAGCAATGTGCTACAAGGTATAGGTTGTTACCCAGGGCAGGTTGAAACAACTATCCGATTAATTAAAAACCCACAAGATGAAATGTCGCTGGCAGGTCAGATCCTGTGTACTGTGCGTACCGATCCCGGTTGGGCGCCATTATTCCCTACCGCCGGTGGGTTATTAATCGAACGCGGTTCTACTCTCTCACATTCCGCCGTTGTCGCCCGTGAACTGGGTATCCCCGCAATTGTTGGCATTCCTGCCGTCACACAAATTTTGCAAGATGGCGATCGAGTACGCATGGATGGCGCAACTGGAAGTGTTGTCCGCTTGCACGACACCACAACAGAAGAACAGGCATCAAGGAGTGAACATGTCTAATATCTTCATGGGAGAATGGTCTCCGGCCAATCCACTGCCTGAAGGTTTTCTTGACCTTCCGCCAATGATTTATCGCGATTGGCCGCTCTGGTCTGGTGAAGACCGGGAAAAAGTGCAACAACAGTTCAGTCCAAAGAATTCCTGGTTTAATCACAGTAAAGCTTGGATTGGCTGCATTCCTGGGAAAACCCGTCTTGTCGGCTTTTTAGTACCTCATAGTGTTGATGGCCGATCTGCCGCATTTTTCGGCTTTTGGGAAACGGATAATGACATAGCAAGCAACACCATGCTGTTTAGCGCCCTGGAACAATGGGCCAAGGAAAATGGTGCGTGTAATCTCTACGGACCCATTAATTTCTCAACTTTCGGCGATTACCGCGTTCGACTTGATCATTTTGAAGTCCCTCCCTTTGAGCATGAGCCTTATAACCCTCCTTACTATCCTCTTTTGTTAAAAGAGTTAGGGTTTGATATCCGTTATCGCTATATCTCACTATTCGACGATACTCAGGCAATAGCAGGCAACTTTCAGCAAGCTCATCAACGCGCGCAAAAACTTCCTGATATTCAAGCAACATTATTGCCGTTAACACCGGAATTATGGATGCAAGAACAGGTTAAACTTTATTCTTTTATCGACTCGGTATTTGGCGAAAATTTCGCTTATACCACGCCATCTTGGTCCGCCTTTCAACAGCACTGTGGTGAGGAGTTTATTAAACCTTTTTGCCGTTATCCTGCCTCATTTCTGGCTAAAACCACCAACGGCGAAATTGCTGGGTTACTTCTGAGTCTGTCTGTTCTACAAAAAGGTCAGCCCGCTATCGGGTTGTTGAAAACCGTGGCAGTTGCACCGCAATACCGAGGCAGTCGGCTGTACAACACGCTGTATTACTCATTTGAACAGAGCGCCAGGCGTATTCACCCTCGTCTGGGAGGCGCTTTGATGCGTGAAGATAATACATCTCTCAAGACCGCAGGACGGCTTTTTAATACACCGGCTGCCACCAAGCATCAATATGCGCTTTATTACAGGAGGATCGCATGACAAATATTTGTCAACCAATTGTCAATGCAGCCCAAAAACACCCTGAGCATTTAGCCCTGCAAGTGCCACATTCATTGGAGCACAGTAGCGGCTTAAGCTTTCAAGCGTTTTTTTCTCATGCCTCCCATTTCCAGCGTCTATTAACCCAAGCCGGCTTCGTCGCTGGCGATCGCTTGTTGGTGATTATTCAACCAGGCTTAGTCCTGTATCCATTGCTTATTGCTATTCTGGGTTTAGGGCTAGTTCCAGTTATGCTTGAACGCGGGCTTTCCAAAAAGCAACTGAGGGAGATACTGCGCCGCAATAAATTATCAGCGGTGATCACCCAACCTACGTTAGGAAAATTCTGGTTTTTGATCCCTGAACTGTGGCGACTGAGACGTTTTGTCATCGGACAACGTATCTGGGGCATGAAAGCGCTGGAAACACCCAGTCAACATTTATCTTTAGATAGCTTTATCTGCCGAGATTTACCGCCGGATACAACCGGGTTAATTACCTTTACCTCAGGCTCCACCGGCATACCCAAAGGCGCAAACCGCACTCATGACAGCCTGCTAGCACAACTTTATGCCATAACAGCGCTTTTTACTGAGGGAAAGAGTGAGATTGACCTACACAGTTTCCCCGTTATGGTGCTGCACTCATTATGCTGCGGCAACAGCAGTATTCTGCCTGATTTTGACTTTGCCCATCCGGCAACCGTTGATCCGCAGAAGATCGTCAAGCAAGTACAAGACAAAGGTATTACATGCCTCAGCGGCGCTCCCGCCTATATGAGCAAAATTACCGGTTATGCTAAGAGCAAAGGGTTGTCATTCCCCAACGTGCGAACAATCATTGTAGGTGGCGCGCCTGCCAACAAGGCTCTGCTTGAAAACTGCCTGACCGTCTTCCCACATGCTCAGCATTTAGTAGTCTATGGTTCCACCGAGGTTGAACCGATCAGTACCGTCGAAATGACGACTCAATTAAACCACTGGGCAACTCATGATGGTTATTTGGTCGGAAAACCGGTGACACAAGCAGAAATATGTATTCGGGAAATAACTGCCAACCCCCAACAAATTATCCCACTGGCCGCCGGTAATGTGGGTGAAATCTTGGTTGCCGGGCCTCATGTGCTCAAAGACTATATTGATAATCCTCAAGCAACGAAAGAAAACAAACTCCCACGTAAACAGGGGGGCATTTGGCACTGTACCGGCGACGTTGGCTATCTGGATACTACAGGACAGCTCTGGCTACTTGGACGGGTAAAAGACAAAGTGGTGTTAGATGATGGCCGTATCATTCATCCTTACGTACTGGAAAAAAGGATCAATGAACTACCAGAGGTCACTCAAAGCGCATTCGTGTTACATCCTTTAGGCGGTGCCGCTCTGATACTGGAGAGCACCACACTACCGGCAGATTTACCCGCTATTTTAGACCAGTTGGCGCTCACACTAGTTACCCGTATTTATTATGTTAATTCTATTCCGGTCGATATTCGTCATAACAGCAAAATAAACCGCATTGCTCTGACAAATATGCTCAGAAAAGGCCAATTGTCCTCCGTTCCATACAAAGAAAAATAAGGAAAAGTTATGAACAATAATCATTTTATTATCCAATTAAATAGAGCAGACTATATTACTATTGGTGGGGCGGTATTTAGCGCTCTTGCCGTGGCAGCCGCATTACAACATTGGTATTACTTAGCCATTGCGTTTTTATATCTTGCCATGCTTGGTGACGCGCTCGATGGTATTTTAGCCAGAAACTTAAATATTACGCGCCCATTTGGTCGTTATCTTGATGGATTTATGGATCAACTTATTTACTTGATCTCTCCAGCCATTATTCTCTACCTTTCCGGTTATCAATCTTGGTATTCCCTGTTTATTATCTTAATGATCATTAGTGGTTGCCTGCGATTATCTGTATTTAATGAAGTCGGGAATATTAAGAATGAAAACCAGCTCTCCTATCTCGGTATGCCCGTATTCTGGAGCTTATTTATTATCAGTGGTTACGCTTTGGTAAGCTTAGTCGTCGAGCCATGGTTAAGCCATCTCTTACTGACATTAGCGCTCCTTACATTCAGTATCGCTATGTTATGGGATCGCCCGTTTTATAAATTCAAGAGTCTCAATACTATCATCAGTACAACACTTGCAGGATTTGTTTTATTTACCGGTCTTCATTTCTGGAGTCTTTATGTTCAATAGTTTTTATCATGGATGGATTTTAATGATTCCCGTCATCCTTGGTGGTTGTTTACACATGGTAATTGTGACGAAAAACTATTTTGCCCGCTGGGCTATTCCAATACATCAACGTTATTTTGGTCGCAACAAGACCTGGCGCGGTTTTATTGTTGTACCCATTATTACCGCGCTATTTTCGCTATTGTGGTTAGTTCCCGGCACCGGAACACAGGACACTATTATTCCCCAGACTACTTCCTCCTGCTTATTTGCCGGTTTTCTGGCGGGTTTCGGCTATGTTCTTTTCGAATTACCGAACTCTTGGCTAAAAAGGAGACTCGGCGCACCTCCGGGAAAACACCCGGAACAAAATAAGCGATTGTTTATTTTATTCGATCAACTTGATTCTGCTATTGGCGTCACAATAGCCTATTTTATTTATCTTAATCTTACTTATGTCGATGCATTTTCTGTTTTCTTCTGTTTTTTAATCAGCGCCTTTGTCGTTAAAAATATACTGTTTCTACTTTCGCTGAAAAAAACCAGATTCTAGCCAGAAATTCCGATGGAAATACCGCAGCAAAACAGCTGCGGTTTCGCAATTTATATAATAGAACCCAATAGCGTGGGAAATAAAAATGTGGAATCATTCACTTAAACACCCTACGCAAATAATAGGTTATTTTCCTTAATTCACCATTACGCACCATACTTATCAAAATTCCTAACAGAGTATAAACCCCACCAAGAACCAGCATCATGGCAATATCTCCCAGTACATTCTGTACTGGCAATCCCATTTGGTTAACACCGGCAATCGCTTTCGTTGCCCAAGTCGATGGTAAAGCAGAAGAAATTGCTCTCACCCAATCAGGCATTGCCTGTACCGGCCAGACTGTGCCGGAAATATAGAACACAGGCGTGGTAAGCAAAGCGATCGTTAAATAGATCATTTCTACACTGCGCATACATTCTGTCACTAATTTACCTAATCCGAGTACCGCCAACATAAACAAGAACGTCAGCATTAATAGCAAAAGAATAGACGCCTCCTGTCGGTATCCCAACACCCAC
Organism: Photorhabdus aegyptia; assembly: GCF_000612035.1. NCBI lineage: Bacteria > Pseudomonadati > Pseudomonadota > Gammaproteobacteria > Enterobacterales > Morganellaceae > Photorhabdus > Photorhabdus aegyptia. Next base: position 16,387 of record NZ_JFGV01000010.1, read on the forward strand.
GGCCAAAGTACAAAAAAGATGATGGAGAGAAAAAGCCAAATCGGTAATAACGCCGACAACGCTCCCAAATAGACAGGCAATGGAGGTTTACCTTTCGGTGTACCACGTATCGTAATACTGACCCGCACACAAGATATCAATAACGAGTGTTGTAATAACATCACCAACAAACCGGGAAAAACAATTGCGGCAAAACTAACACCAGGATTAAATAGCCCAACAGTTTCACTACGAATCGGCATCAGTAATAATTCTGTCTGTTCAGGGCTAAAACCATATTTCAATAATAATTTACTGTTATATTCGTTTAGCAATTGCCGGTGGGCTGAGGTTAACTCTTGCTGAATTTGTCCATTGGCAAGACGACTTGTTGCATCGCCATAAATCGGAAAAGTGATATTTTTTCCATTAAGGATATTTTTCTCCAGATCCGCCGGGATGATAATGATCGCAAAAATTTCACGCAGCAGTAGATCGTGACGAGCATCAGCTAAATTATCATAGCTGTGGACAGCAATTTTAGCCGTAGAATTGAGCTGGCGTATCAAAGCCCGACTAGCAGAGCTGTGATCCTGGTCGATCACGGCAACCGGAAGATCCCATACTGTTGGCCGGACATATACCAAACTCATCATACACAAGGAAACCAGCATCAACATCCACATGGGCTTTTCCAACATTCCCATTAATACCCGGCGAAAAGTTTGCCAATACATCTGCATTATTCATCACCCTGTGGCAAACCAAGTCGTTTAAATAACCGGTTTCGTACTAACAGAAAGCAAACAACCGGATAAATAAATAATAAAGCACAAACAGATAAAATACCCAGCAAAGAAACCTCTCGCAGAAAAATATCAAACATCGCATTTAGCGCATGCGTCAAAGGCTCAATATTGGCAATTATTCGTGCCGGCAATATCATTGATAATTCTGGCACTGACATACCTGAAAAAGTCGTCGCAATACTGACTAGCACTCCAATTAAACTGTAAGCCGTCAATGTGCTATTAGTGAAAGTAAACAGCAACAGGCCAATACTTTGAGCGGCAATGACATAGAAGAAACCCACTATTACCATATATATCGGATTACCATTCACTTTTGCATCAAATACACCAATCAGAGCGGCCAATTCAACAATCAACAACAGAGTAAAAAACAGGGTATAAGGCGCCAATTTTCCCAATAGAGCGAAAGTAAATGGTTTCATTGTCATCAGTGTCTTGCTGCGTGCCATGCTATAAATCGTGCAGGTTACAACAAAAAGCTGTAATAAATGGATTGTGGCCGCAAACTGCTGATAATAGATGTAACTACCGCTGGCATTAAAAAGGCTGTCATAAACGAGCGTAACATTGGCTAATGGCGGTAACTGATGACCCATTTCCGTCGCCAATATGGAACGGTACTTCGCATTAATCTCTGCCATTAAACCACTGAGATCTTGAATAGAATAACTTCCGGCACCATAAAACAACGCGTTGTAATACATACGCACGGTTGGCTGGTTTCCTCTGAGCGCATTAGCTTCAAAATCGTGTGGGATATAAAGTAAAGAGTAATCCTTAGCACTGCCAAGCCTCTCAAGAGATTCCTGTAATCCGCCATCATAAGATTTAATCTGCGCATGAGAAGCCGCATCCAGGTTACGTATTAGATGACGTGACAGCGGGCTCTGATCATTATCAACCACCGATACTGGCAGATTGAGCAACGTCCCTTCTGAGAAATTAGCGCTGATCAGCACAAATAACATCAACGGAAATAACCAGCTTAGCCAGTGAAAAACTGGGCTACGAATCACAGCCCGGATTTCTTGGCTAAAAGCGCGTTCGAAACCACGCCATACAACCTTGCTTCGCATCAGTCACCTACTTATCCCAACGCCACAAGGCACTCATACCAGGACGTAAACCTTCAATAGGCTGTAAGGAATACAAGCGCACTTCAAAGGTTCTTAAATCGAAATCACCAGTGGCGCGAGTGGCACGTTTAGTCGCGTAATCACCCATCGGAGAGATATAACGAACTTCGGCTTCAACCTCTTTATCACCTAGCGCAGGAATACGAAGTTTGACTTTATCCCCTTTGTGTACCTTTGCCAGAATGTCTTCCCGCAGGTTATAAATAAAATAAGCTTCTGGTACACGGATTAATGTCACTAAAGGACTATTAGCACTAAATAATTCACCAACTTCTGCCGGAATCGGCCCCACTTCCCCCGCGACAGGCGCTTTGACTTGCAAATCATCACTCTGGGTTCGCAACTCAATCAGTTGCTGTTCAGCCTGACGTAAAGCTGCTGCGTATTTCTGGCGCAATTCAATCCTGTCACCATGCCTGCCTTCATCCAATGCCGCTTTTGCGCTCTGCATTTTCTGATAAGCAACATCCCTACTTCTGTGAGCATTATCTAGATCGTTTCGTGAAACATAACCTTTAGATGCGACATTCTGAATGCGCTCATATTCACGTACCGCATTATCATATTCGGCCTGAGCTTGTGCCAAACCCGCTTCCAAATTCCGAATACTTTCTTCACGGGTTCCATGAAGAGATTGTTCCAACTGCGCTTTAGCTTGATCACGAGCAGCTTCTAATGAAGCAACCTGGGCCAGTAATTCAGGGCTTTCAAGTGTAATCAGCAACTGGCCTGCTTTAACATCATCTCCCCGTTCAATGTGACGTTTGATCACTCGTCCCTTAGCTTTAGACGCCACAATCACTTCCGGCGCATCAACTTCACCTTGCAACAATAAATATTGGTTATGAGAATGAAACAACACAGCCATTGCTGTGAGCAAAATCACCAGTAAAATCGTAAAAAGTGTTCTTTTTTTCATGATGTCTTACACATCCAAAATTACCCGACTCGAAACTAACGTTATAGCTTCGCATTGTTCTACGGAAAATTTCTTATATATTCGTGCGTATAATCACTGACAGAAAGGAAGACGCTTTATAATAGTGTAGTGGTTTATGATTGTTGTCAAATATTAACCTACTTAAACTAAACTTTTAATAATATTATTAGCTGTTTCTGTAAACTAATAACATCCATAAATCCTCTCGGAAAATTTATGTACGAATTTAATCTTGTGTTGTTATTACTACAACAGATGTGTGTTTATTTGGTGATCGCCTGGCTGCTAAGTAAAACACCACTATTTATTCCACTGTTACAAGTCACTGTGCGTTTACCTCATAAACTGCTGTGTTATGTCACTTTTTCCATTTTCTGTATTATGGGAACCTATTTTGGTCTGCATGTAGGTGATTCCATTGCCAATACCCGTGCTATTGGCGCAGTCCTTGGCGGGCTTCTGGGTGGGCCAAGTGTCGGCGCACTGGTGGGATTAACCGGTGGACTGCACCGCTACTCCCTTGGTGGGATAACCGCTTTCAGTTGCATGATATCGACCATTATTGAAGGTTTAATCGGTGGCATTATTCACAGCTATCTGACGAAACGTGGTCAGATAAACCGACTGATTAATCCCTGGACAGCCGCTGTCGTCACGTTTTGTGCTGAAATAATACAGATGGGCATTTTACTACTGCTCGCTCGTCCATACAGTGAAGCATTAGCGTTGGTCAAAAATATCGCCATCCCCATGATCATCACCAATAGTATCGGCTCAGCAATGTTTATACGTATCCTACTTGACCGACGCGCGATATTTGAAAAATACACTAGCGCATTTTCTGCTCAAGCCCTGAAAATCGCTGTCTATACAGAGGGTATTCTACGAAAAGGATTTAATGAAAATAACAGTATGAAGGTAGCAAAAGTTATTTATCAACAACTGGAAATAGGCGCAGTGGCTATTACAGATAGAGAAAAACTCTTGGCGTTTATTGGTACCGGTTCAGATCATCACCTCCCTGGAACACCTATTGCTTCAGAACAATCCCGTCGAGCAATTGAAAATAATGAAGTGGTTTATGCCGATGGCAATGAAATACCTTACCGTTGTTCAATCAATCCAACCTGCAAGCTCGGTTCAACTCTGGTCATCCCGCTACAGGGAGAAAATCAGCAAGTTATCGGCGCAATCAAACTTTATGAAGCCAAAAACCGTCTGTTCAGCTCAATCAACCGCCCTCTAGGGGAAGGCATTGCCAGTTTGTTATCCGCCCAAATCCTCGCAGGACAATATGAACGTAACAAACAATCACTGCTTCAATCCGAAATTAAGCTGCTTCATGCGCAAGTGAATCCTCACTTTTTATTTAATGCCTTAAATACCTTGCAAGCCGTGATCCGACGAGACAGTTATCAAGCGGGTCAATTAGTACAATATCTCTCAACCTTTTTCCGTAAAAACTTGAAACGGTCAGAAGAGATTGTCACGCTGTCTGATGAAATAGAGCATGTGAATGCTTACTTACAAATTGAGAAGGCGCGTTTCCGTGATCATCTGCAAATAAGCATTGAACTGCCGGAATCTCTGCTTCACGCTAAATTACCCGCTTTTTCTCTCCAGCCAATAGTAGAAAATGCGATCAAACACGGCACATCACAGTTATTAGAAACCGGTAAGGTTACTATTCGTGCTCATCAACAAAATCAATTGTTGATACTGGAAGTGGAAGATAATGCCGGTCTTTATAAATCGGTCTCTATGGGGGATGGACTAGGAATGAGTCTGGTAGATAAACGGCTACGACTTCGCTATGGTGAAAATTATGGTGTGCAAATAGATTGCCAACCAGAAAAATTTACTCGCGTAATTTTACACTTGCCACTCATTAAAGAGGCTAATAAAACTGTGTGAATATGAATATATTAATTGTTGATGACGAACCGCTTGCACGAGAAAACCTACGTTGTTTGCTAGAAGAAGAACATGATATTCAAATTATTGGCGAATGCGCCAATGCTATTGAAGCCATTGGCGCCATATATCATCTAAAACCCGATGTTGTATTTTTGGATATCCAAATGCCACGTATTACCGGATTAGAAATGGTTGGTATGCTCGATCCAGAACATCGTCCCTATATTGTTTTTCTGACTGCGTTTGATGAATATGCAATACAAGCGTTTGAGGAGCACGCATTTGACTATTTATTAAAACCTCTGGAAAAAAGCCGTCTAACTAAAACCCTACAACGATTACGGCAAGGGCATCAGAAACAGGATATTTCCATCCTTAAAGTAGAAGAGCCGCTGAAATATATCCCATGCACCGGCCACAGCCGCATCTGGCTTGTGCAACTGGATGAAATACTTTATGTCACCTCCCGTCCAAGCGGAGTGTATGTTATGTGTACCAACGGGCAGGAAGGATTTACTGAACTGACACTTCGCACATTGGAAACCCGCACACCATTGATGAGAAATCATCGTCAATATTTGGTCAATATGACCCATCTGCGCGAAATCTTATTTGGTGATCACGGACAGGCCGAACTGATTCTACGCAATGGTAAAACTATTCCTGTCAGCCGCCGTTATTTGAAGCCATTGAAAGAGGCACTAGGATTGAAGTAATCGTGACAATTATCACATTTTCAGCAGGTTAGTCAGTTCTTACTCACCGCTCACCTGCTGAATCTGACCACTTAACCCGCCATACAACCACTCACTCAGACACTCCCTTATAGCTTCCTTTACCTGTGACAAGATACGAGTAAAAATTTATAACTCTCAGGAGAAGAGAAATGCAACACGCTCTCACATTTGTCATTGCAACGTTGTGTATTCTGGTTACCTGCTACCGCTTATACGGCGTATTCTTCGTTAAGAAGGTACTGAAAGCAGATGACAGCGAGGTTACACCTTCCCATCTACTGGAAGACGGTAAAGATTATGTACCCACGAAAAAATGGGTCAATTTTGGTAGCCACTTCGCAGCAATCGCAGCCGCAGGACCGCTGGTTGGCCCTGTGTTAGCAGCCCAATACGGTTATCTGCCAAGTATGTTATGGCTGTTAATCGGCTGTGTTATCGGCGGTGCCGTGCATGATACGGTTGTTTTATTCGCTTCAATGAAACATAGCGGTAAATCTCTGTCAGAAGTTGCTAAAACAGAACTTGGCCCAATTGCTGGTTGGTGCACCGGCCTTGCAATGCTGTTCATCATTACGATTACTATGGCAGGTCTATCCCTAGTGGTCGTTCATGCGCTAGAGCGTAACCCTTGGGGAACATTTGCAGTATTTATGACCATTCCGGTCGCAATCGGCGTCGGTCTGTGGGAGCGCTTCACTGGTAACATGCGCGGAGCAACTTGGGTAGGTATTATCACCATCATGGCTTGTGTGATTGTCGGCCCTTACATTCAATCATCCGCCTTCGGTGAATGGCTGAGTCTACGTACATCGACTGTTAGCTTGGCACTGCCAATCTATGCATTTTTTGCAACCGCTCTGCCAGTATGGATGCTACTGACTCCCCGTGGTTATCTTTCCAGTTTTATGAAAATCGGTGTGTTCGGCGCGTTAGTTGTGGGAGTCATCTTTATTAACCCGGAGATCCAATTCCCGGCAGTCACTGAATTTATTCATGGCAATGGCCCTGTACTGGCAGGTCCGGTGTGGCCGTTTATCTCCATCACCATTGCGTGTGGCGCTATTTCTGGTTTTCATGCATTTATCGGCTCTGGCACAACACCAAAACAGATCGATAAGTGGAGTGATATTCTGCCAGTTGGTTTCGGCGCCATGCTGGCAGAATGTGTCGTTGGCGTCATGGCGTTGATCGCTGCCACTTCTCTCTATCCTGCTGACTATTTCGCGATTAACTCCTCCCCAGAGGTCTTTGCTACACTGGGTATGGATGTTATCCATCTACCACAACTGAGTCAGGAAATTGGTCTGGATCTGTATGGCCGTACCGGTGGAGCCGTCACATTGGCGGTTGGTATGGCGGATATCTTCACCCGCGTCCCTTGGTTCAACCAGCTAACATCCTACTTCTTCCAGTTCGTCGTCATGTTCGAAGCCGTATTTATCCTGACAGCGGTTGATTCCGGTACACGTGTTGCCCGTTACCTGCTGCAAGATTTCCTGGGCGATATTTGGGCGCCCCTGAAACGTATTAACTGGTTACCAGGTTCCATTGGTTGCAGTATCATTGCCTGTTTACTGTGGGGCTATCTGCTGAATTCCGGCGATATCAATTCAGTCTGGGCGCTATTCGGGGTATCCAATCAACTGATGGCCTCCATCGGCCTGATGATTGGTGCGACAATTATCCTGCGTCTGTCTGAAAAACGCTGGTATATACTGACTTGCCTGATACCACTGGTTTACCTGTATGTTACTGTGAACTACGCTGCTTACTGGATGGTGAAGAATGTTTACTTCAACTCCACAGCAAAAGGTTTCAACATCTTCAATGGAACGATCTCCATTGTGATGGTTATCCTCGGCGTTGTGATTACGGTTTCTTCCATTATGCAATGGCTGAAACTGTGGCGCGCCCGCAGTGCAGGTAATTCAGTTGAGGTACTGACTCACTGATCTCTTTCTCATATCAAAAGCTGCCCTTTGTATAAAGAGCAGCTTTTTTATTATAAAAAACATTAAATAAATTAACTGATAACAAAAACGGCTCCTGTAGAAAGAGCCGCTTTATTATTTAAAATACCCGTTATCTTTCAAGTTGCCTCTTTGTTGGCTGCACTCACTCACCCCGGTCACATAGTTACCTATGCTCCCGGGGATTCGCTCCCTTGCCGTCGCGATGCATCTTGAAATCCATAGGGTATATCAGTTCAGATGATTACTGTGCGTTACTATTGTTATGACGACGGCGTGGAGCAGATGAACCATGATCATCACCACGACCACGGAAATTGCTACGGCTTTGGCCTTCACCACGGCCTTCTCCACCGCGGCGTTCACCATTGAAACGACGACCGCCACCATTAAAACTCTCACGATCACGGCGAGGGCCACTACCATTACCGTTACCGTTACGCCCACCACCGCGACGTTCACGACGTTCAAATGGCTGTGCATCACCCAATAACTGCATATTCATTGGTTTGTTCAGAATGCGGGTACGGGTAAAGTGGGACAATAAATCACCTGGCATACCTTTTGGCAATTCAATTGTGGAATGCGTTGCAAACAATTTGATATTGCCAATATAACGGCTGCTGATATCACCTTCGTTAGCAATCGCACCAACGATATGACGAACTTCAACACCATCATCACGGCCCACTTCAATACGGTACAACTCCATTTCACCGACATCACGGCGTTCACGACGAGGACGATCGCCGCGTTCGCTACGATCATCAAAACCATTACGACGACGATCATCACGTTCATTGAATTCACGGCGAGGACGACGCACCGGATCTGGAGGCAGAATCAATGGACGCTCACCTTGCGCCATTTTTAATAATGCCGCGGCCAGCGTTTCTATATCCAGATCTTCCGCAGGTTGCAATTTAGACAACAGAGTACGGTACTGATCCAGATCACTGCTTTCCAATTGCTGCTGTACATTAGCGGCAAATTTTTCCAGACGACGCTGACTCAGCAATTCAGCATTTGGCAGTTCAACTTCCGGGATAGTCAGCTTCATTGTACGTTCAACGTTACGTAACAAGCGACGTTCACGGTTTTCTACAAACAGCAACGCTCGACCAGCACGCCCTGCACGACCAGTACGGCCAATACGGTGAACATAAGATTCGGCATCCATTGGAATGTCATAGTTAACAACCAGACTGATGCGCTCAACATCCAGACCACGCGCTGCAACATCAGTTGCAATCAAAATATCCAAACGGCCGTCTTTCAGACGCTCCAACGTCTGCTCACGCAGTGCCTGGTTCATATCACCGTTTAGCGCCGCACTGTTGTAGCCATTACGCTCCAGTGCTTCTGCCACTTCCAGCGTTGCGTTTTTGGTGCGCACAAAAATAATCGCGGCATCAAAATCCTCTGCTTCAAGGAAACGCACCAAAGCTTCATTTTTACGCATACCGTAAACAGACCAATAGCTCTGGCTGATGTCAGGACGAGTCGTTACACTCGCTTGGATACGCACTTCTTGCGGATCGTTCATAAAACGACGAGTAATGCGACGGATAGCTTCTGGCATAGTTGCAGAGAACAGCGCAGTCTGATGCTCTGCGGGGATCTGGCTCATGATGTTTTCAACATCTTCGATAAAACCCATACGCAGCATTTCGTCTGCTTCATCCAAAACTAAGCCGCTCAGGTTAGATAGATCTAACGTACCACGTTTCAGATGATCCAAAAGACGCCCAGGTGTACCCACAACAATTTGTGGCCCTTGACGCAAAGCGCGTAACTGAACGTCATAACGTTGCCCACCATACAGCGCAACAACATTCACGTTACGCATATGTTTGGAAAAATCTGCGCACGCTTCGGCTACCTGTACCGCCAGTTCACGGGTCGGCGCCAACACAAGGATCTGCGGAGCTTTCAACTCAGCATTGATGTTATGCAGTAAAGGCAGACTGAATGCCGCAGTTTTACCACTCCCCGTCTGCGCCATACCTAGTACGTCACGACCATTTAATAAATGGGGAATACATTGTTGCTGAATTGGAGATGGCTTTTCATAGCCAAGATCTTCCAGTGCAGAAAGGATAGGTGCTGATAAACCCAGATCAGCAAAAGAGATTTCAGTCTCAGTGGTCATGTAATGGTGCCTCGTTAGTTATGGCGGCCAGTCTACATAACGCATCGAAAAAAATTTCGGTCATTTTCATTTAAAATGTGAACTGGCTCAAAGTATTTAATTAAACGAACAAATAAGCCCTCATCGGTCAAGATGATGGACTTTGTTAATCGATCTCGAAATGTTCGTCAGCTATTGCTGGTCCGATTCTGATAGGTCATCTTGTTCCTGGCCTAACAGCGCCAATTCCAACAATGCATAGCGGTGCTCAACAAAGTTATGTGCGTTGTTAGCTACCGTCAGCTTGAATAACGCAGATGCGCTATCCTTGTCCCCCAGACTTAGGTAATGTTTACCTAAATAGAAGTCAGTTTCACTGAGATGCTCAGCGAGCGAAGTGTTATCCGTTGCATTCTCTTTCAAGCGGTTCATCAATGTATATTCACTAATTTTGCCTAAATAGAATTCAACTATATTCCAGCCCCATTGCCCCCGGTTCGCTTTTTCGTAGTGCTGCGACAAGTTCAACATCGCCCCTTTAGGATAAAATTCTTTTTCCACCAGGTACAACCACAGCGAACGGAAAGGATCATTTGGATCGTCTTGATAAAACGCCTGCAGATCATCCTGCGCTAACTTATACCGACCACCGTAATACAACGCGATGCCACGGTTAAGACGCGCGTAATTGTAAGTTGGATCAAGCTCTAATACAGAATCAAACGCTTCATAGGCGGCATCAAAATTGCCAGCCTGTGTGAAGTAAATTCCCAGATAATTAAAAATCTCTGGAATATTAGGCCGAATAGATAAGGCAACAGAAAAATCATTCCGTGCCAAAGCTCTCAGCCCGAGACTATCATACAGCACACCTCTCTCATATAAAAGCTGTGCGTACTCATCTTCTGTCAATGACCGACTCGCAAGAATCTGTTCCATGCGAGCCAGAATGACTTCTTGTTGCAATGAAGGTTGTAACGGAATAGCAAAAACTTCGTTTTTACGCCAATCCTTGCTGCTGCATCCTGCCAAAAGAAGTATTGCTACAGCATAACACCAGCGCAGAAAAAGATTCATTTCCTACTCCCGAAAGTCAGACATTAATTAAGAATGCCCTATCACCCATATTGCATTTATTGGGCCTCCTGCCCTGAGTCTATAAACGGCGCTTTTTTACAAGACGCCGGTTTATAACATCAAATTTATTCTGCTGATTGTGGTACTACTGGTGTATCCTCGACAATTACCCCGGCTGTCGCTTCTTTAATGCTCAGGCGAACACGACCCTGACGATCAATTTCCAGAACTTTAACTGAAACTTCCTGACCAACCTGCAAATAGTCAGCCACTTTCTCAACACGCTTATCCGCAATCTGAGAAATATGTACCAGACCTTCTTTACCACCACCGATAGCAACAAATGCGCCAAAATCAACGATGCGAGTTACTTTACCAGTGTAAACGCGGGCAACTTCGATCTCAGCGGTGATTTCTTCAATACGACTGATGGCATGTTTTGCTTTTTCACCATCAGTTGCAGCAATTTTCACTGTGCCATCATCTTCGATCTCAATGGTAGTACCGGTTTCTTCTGTCAGTGCACGGATAACTGAACCACCTTTACCGATAACATCTTTGATCTTATCAGGATTGATCTTAATAGTGTGAATGCGGGGTGCAAATTCTGAAATTTCATTACGTGGGCTGTTAATTGCCTGTTCCATTACACTCAGGATATGCAAACGCGCACCTTTTGCCTGATTTAGAGCAATTTGCATAATTTCACGGGTAATGCCTTCAATTTTGATGTCCATTTGCAGTGCGCTGATACCTTCACAGCTACCCGCAACTTTAAAGTCCATGTCTCCCAAATGATCTTCATCACCCAAGATGTCAGACAGAACAACAAAATTATCGTCTTCTTTCACTAATCCCATTGCAATACCAGCAACAGCAGCTTTAATCGGCACACCTGCATCCATCAACGCAAGAGATGCGCCACAAACAGACGCCATTGAAGATGAGCCGTTTGATTCCGTGATTTCAGAAACTACACGAACGGTATATGGGAATTCATGAGCTTTTGGCATGACTGCCGCCACACCACGTTTAGCCAGACGACCATGACCAATTTCACGACGTTTTGGCGAACCCATCATACCTGTTTCACCAACAGAATATGGTGGGAAGTTGTAGTGCAATAGGAAACGATCTGTGCGTTCTCCCATCAACTCGTCAATGATCTGTGCATCACGTTCTGTACCCAAAGTTGCAGTAACTAAAGCCTGAGTTTCACCACGGGTAAACAATGCAGAGCCATGCGTACGAGGCAGAACTCCAGTACGTACGTCCAATGCACGAACCATATCTTTTTCACGGCCATCAATACGCGGCTCGCCACACAAAACACGACTACGGACAACTTTTTTCTCTAAGCTACCCAGAATCTCATGGATTTCGGCTTCCTCTAGAGCTTCATCCTGTTCCAACAGCGCAGCCGTCACTTCCTCTTTGATAGCATCAACCTGAGCATAACGCTCCTGCTTCTCAGTGATACGGTAAGCATCTCCCAAACGGCTTTCTGCCAATTCAGCTACACGGTCATGCAACGCTTGATTAACAGGTTCCGGCACCCAATCCCATTTTTCTTTACCTGCTTCCGCAGCTAATGCATTGATGTTTTCAATAACCACCTGTTGTTGATCATGGCCGAATACTACCGCACCTAACATTTGCTCTTCAGTTAGAATGTCGGCTTCAGATTCAACCATCAAAACAGCACCAGCAGTACCTGAAACCACCAGATCCAAACGGCTGTTTTTCAGCTCATCACTGGTTGGGTTAAGCACATACTGATCATTAATATAGCCAACGCGAGCCGCGCCAATTGGACCATTGAACGGAATACCAGATAGTGCCAGCACAGCAGAAGCGCCGATCATTGCAACAATATCTGGGTTTACTTGCGGGTTAACAGAAACAACTGTCGCTACAATCTGTACCTCGTTCAGGAAACCTTCCGGGAACAGAGGACGCAAAGGACGATCAATTAAACGAGCGACTAATGTTTCGCCTTCACCAGGGCGACCTTCACGACGAAAGAAACTGCCTGGAATACGACCAGCAGCATAAGTACGCTCCTGATAGTTAACAGTCAGTGGAAAGAAATCCTGACCTTCTTTTACTTTTTTCTGACCAACAACGGTAACAAATACAGCCGTGTCATCCATATTGACCATGACAGCAGCAGTAGCCTGGCGAGCCATCATACCTGTTTCGATAGTAACGGTATGTTGACCATATTGAAATTTACGAACAATCGGATTAAGCAAAATAATATCCTTTCGTTAACATTGTCTTTTATATTCAGCAGACAACAATGAATAATCTCTTCATGCCACATCCTCGCGACTAACGACAGGTCTTACTCCCTTAAGCACTCTCATTAGCCGCGCGAACCTCTGTAACTGAAAAGCCTTAATAAAAACCATCACCAACATTTTTCGTGCTGTTACCTAATGATGGCTTCTCAGAAGAAAAGGGGCCATATATGGCCCCTTTCCACTGAAACTTGCTTGATTAGCGACGCAGGCCAAGACGCCCAATCAGCGCAGTGTAACTTGTTACATTTTTACGCTTCAGATAGTCCAACAGTTTACGACGCTGAGAAACCATGCGCAGCAGACCACGACGGCTGTGGTGATCTTTTTTGTGCTCTGAAAAGTGGCCTTGCAAGTGGTTAATTTGTGCAGTTAACAAAGCAATCTGTACTTCACTAGAACCACTGTCATTCGTATCACGACCAAATTCAGCAATAATTTGCGCTTTTGCTTCAGTACTTAGAGACATATTACAACTCCAAAAACATATAAACTAAAATTACAGGTGCCGATCTCTAATTCAGCTACCCAACATATAACTGCGCCATTCTACGCTGCAAATAAGTTAAGCGCAAGATAGCCCCAAATACCCTAATCCCGGCTTTCAACAACTAAACGGCGGGGAGCAACAAGCCCATCGTCATTGATAACAGCAATGCCAATGAATTTCCGTTCATCACCTTCAGTTACACGTACCATACTTTCAACCAAAGTCGGCGATTTGGCACTGCGTACCGCCTGACCTTGTTTAAAATAAGCCGCAACTACTGGAATCAAATTAACCTCTGGGAAATGAACAATTGCACTATCCATTGGTAATAGTAATGAATCAATTAATTCACCCACAGGTATTTCCTGATCTTTAGCCTGCTTTTGCAATTCATATAATTGCTCAAGTGTTACCATGCGATCATTTGGATAATTCGCTACCTGTAAACGCCTTAAATAAATAACATGAGCACCACAGCCTAATAATTCACCTAAGTCATCAATAATAGTGCGAATATAAGTTCCTTTCGAACAGTGTATTTCCAATTCCAGTTCATCATCTTCCCAACGGATAAACTGTAATTCATAGACTGTAATTGGTCGTGCTTCGCGCTCTACTTCAATACCCTGACGAGCATACTCATACAACGGTTTTCCCTGATGTTTCAGTGCGGAATACATGGAAGGAATTTGCATGGTATCCCCACGGAATTTATCCAAAGCTGCATCAAGTTGAGCCTGATTTAGCAGGATTGCCCTTTCACTGATGATTTGCCCGTGTGAATCAGATGTGTCAGTTCGCTGACCAAGACGAGCTATCACTCGATAACGCTTGTCAGAATCAAGTAAGAACTGGGAAAACTTTGTAGCTTCACCAAGGCAAACTGGTAGCATACCCGTTGCCAGTGGATCCAACGCGCCAGTGTGACCCGCTTTGCTGGCATTGAAAATACGTTTTACTTTTTGTAACGCATCATTAGAAGAAATATCCTGCGGCTTATCCAGTAACAACACACCATGTATATCACGACCGCGACGACGACGCCCCATTACTTCTCCTCTTTGTGATCCGCAGAAGCCCGGCGCTGTTCGTCATTCTTCACAACATTAGTAACCAGATTGGACATTCTCATCCCTTCTACCAGGGAATTATCGTAGGAGAAAGTCAGTTCTGGTACGACACGCAAACGCATTGCTTTACCCAGCAGAGAACGAATAAAACCAGAAGCTTCATTCAATGCCTTAATACCATTCTTTACCACTTCGGAATCATGTTCTTCAGTCAACACATTCAGAAAGGTGACGAATACTTTGGCATAAGCCAAATCACGGGAAACTTCAACACCAGAAACAGTCGCCATACCGATTCGGGGATCTTTCACTTCTCGCTGTAAAATGATGGCAATCTCTTTTTGCATTTCCTGTGCAACACGCTGAGTACGACTAAATTCTCTTGCCATTGTTATATCTCCTGACATTTGGGGGGCAAAAGCCCCCCAATAATGAAATTAACCAGTGGTAGGAATTAAGCGATAGATCGTTTAACTTCAATAACTTCAAATACTTCGATCATGTCACCAACACGAACATCGTTGTAGTTCTTAACACCGATACCACATTCCATACCATTACGGACTTCGTTAACATCATCTTTAAAGCGGCGAAGGGATTCCAATTCACCTTCGTAAATCACTACGTTATCACGCAACACGCGAATTGGATTATTACGTTTAATCGTACCTTCGGTCACCATACAACCTGCGATCGCACCAAATTTCGGTGACTTAAACACATCACGAACTTCTGCTAGCCCCATGATCTGCTGTTTATATTCAGGCGCCAGCATACCACTCATTGCCTGCTTAACTTCATCAATCAGGCTATAAATAACAGAGTAATAACGCAGATCCAAGTTTTCATTTTCAACAACTCGGCGTGCGGAAGCATCGGCACGAACATTGAAGCCCAGAATAATCGCATTAGAAGCAGCAGCCAGTGTTGCATCAGTCTCAGTAATACCACCTACGCCAGAGCCGATGATTTTCACTTTCACTTCATTGGTAGACAATTGTTCCAATGCCTCGCGGATCGCTTCACATGATCCCTGAACGTCAGATTTCAGAACGATATTCAATTCAGAAACTTCACCTTCTTCCATGTTAGCGAACATGTTTTCCAGTTTAGATTTCTGCTGGCGAGCCAGTTTGACCTCACGGAATTTACCCTGACGGTACAGAGCAACCTCACGAGCTTTCTTCTCGTCACGTACAACAGTTGCTTCATCACCAGCCGCAGGTACGTTGGACAGGCCAAGGATTTCCACTGGAATAGATGGGCCCGCGGAGAACACTTCACGACCTAGCTCGTCACGCATTGCACGAACTCGTCCATATTCAAAGCCACAAAGTACGATATCACCTTTGTTCAAAGTACCTTCCTGAACCAGTACTGTTGCGACCGGACCACGGCCTTTGTCCAAGAATGATTCGATCACAACGCCGCTTGCCATACCAGAATGGACTGCTTTTAGTTCAAGAACTTCAGCTTGAAGTAAGATTGCATCCAGCAATTCATCGATACCAATACCAGCTTTAGCAGATACATTGATAAACTGAGTTTCACCGCCCCATTCTTCAGGCTGAACACCGTGCTGAGAAAGCTCATTCTTCACACGATCCGGATCAGCTTCTGGTTTATCGATCTTGTTAACTGCAACAACCACGGGCACATTCGCTGCTTTTGCATGCTGAATAGCTTCGATAGTCTGAGGCATCACACCATCATCGGCAGCAACAACCAAGACCACGATGTCGGTAGCTTTTGCACCACGTGCACGCATTGAAGTAAATGCAGCATGCCCTGGGGTATCCAAGAAAGTAATCATGCCACTTTCAGTTTCAACATGGTAAGCACCGATATGCTGGGTAATACCACCCGCTTCACCAGAAGCAACTTTCGTAGAACGAATGTAATCCAGCAAAGAAGTTTTACCGTGGTCAACGTGCCCCATGATCGTCACAACCGGCGCACGAGGTTCAGCAACCGCTTCACCTGTATCGCGGTCGCTCATCAGCGCTTCTTCCAACTCATTCTCACGACGCAGGATAACTTTATGACCCATCTCTTCAGCAACTAGCTGCGCTGTTTCCTGATCGATCACTTGGTTGATGGTTGCCATTGCGCCCATTTTCATCATGGCTTTGATGACCTGAGAACCTTTAACAGCCATTTTATTAGCCAACTCAGCAACAGTAATGGTTTCACCGATCACAACATCACGGTTAACAGCCGCTACAGGCTTATTAAAACTTTGTTGCAATGTACTGGTTTTACGTTGCTTGCCTTTTGTACGACCAACTGCGCGGGCTTCTTCACGATCTGCTTTAGATTCAGAATGCTTATTATTTTTCTTCTGGCGAGTAGCCTTACCGCTACGACCACGAGCACGGCGATCACCTTCAACTTTAGCATCGTTTTCGTCTTCTGCCGCGCGGGCATGACGGGAGGTAGTGACATGATAATCGTCGTTATCAATAGAATCTGAATCACTTGACCACTTATCCTGATTCTCTTCAGCCATACGGCGAGCTTCCTCAGCAACGCGTCTAGCTTCTTCCTCTACCTTACGACGCATCTCTTCTTCTGCTTTACGCTTAAGATCAGCAGCTTCTGCTTCACGACGTGCTTTTTCACTCTGGACTGGTTTTTGTTTATGTTCGGTATGTTGATTGGTCACTTTTTCATTTTCCGCTGCCTGACGCTTAGCTTTTTCAGCTGCTTCACGTTTGGCTTTTTCTTCTGCCTCACGTTTAGCCTGCTCTTCAGCGAGTTTCTTCGCTGCTGCTTCGGCTTCGCGTTGCGCTTTTTCTTCTGCTTCGCGCCGTGCTTGCTCTTCCGCTTCGCGCTTCGCCTGCTCTTCCGCTTTAGCCTGTTCAATTGCATCACGGTTCACATATGTACGCTTTTTGCGGACCTCAACGGCTACCGGTTTGCTTTTACCATCGGTGCCTGAAACATTCAGCGTACTACGCGTCTTACGCTGCAATGTTAATTTATCGGGTTTACCAGCCGAACCGCCTTGTTCGCGGTTCAAATGTGCCAGTAAAGCTTCTTTTTCTTTCTGGGAGACAAAATCAGTTTCGGTTTTTTTAATCCCTGCATCAGCAAATTGCTGTACTAAGCGATCAACCGAAGTCTGGATCTCTTCTGCCAGTGATTTTACGGTTACATCTGTCATGCTGTTCCTTCCTGCTACGGTTTATTACGCATCATCGCCAAACCAACAGATATTTCTGGCAGCCATGATGAGCTCGCCTGTCTTCTCATCATTCAAACCTTCAATATCAGATAGGTCGTCGATACCCTGCTCGGCAAGATCTTCCAGCGTACAGATGCCACGGGCAGCCAGGTCAAATGCCAGAGTACGGTTCATACCAGTCAGATTTAACAACTCTTCGGTTGGTTGTTTATCACTGAGACTCTCTTTCTGAGCCAGTTCCAGAGTAGTTAAAGCAGCTTTCGCACGTTCACGCAGGACTTCGATAGTTTCTTCATCAAGGCCCTCAATTTCCAGGAGTTCCTTAATTGGTACATAGGCCAATTCTTCCAGAGTTGAGAACCCTTCTTCGACTAGAACAGTAGCGAATTCTTCATCAATATCGAGATGCTTAGTGAATGTATCAATAGAAGCATGAGCTTCTGCCTGATGTTTTGCTTGTAGCTCTTCAGCAGTCATGACATTTAATTCCCATTTGTCATCACCACGGTGCTTTTTCAACAATTGCGCAGCGAGGCGCACATTTTGACCATTACGGCCGATAGCCTGCGCTAAGTTGTTGCTTTCAACGGCAACATCCATCGTGCACTTATCTTCGTCAACAACAATGGATGCAACATCAGCCGGAGCCATAGCATTAATGACAAACTGAGCAGGATTATCATCCCACAGTACGATATCGATTCGTTCGCCGCCCAGTTCGCTGGAAACAGCCTGTACTCGCGCACCACGCATTCCAACGCAAGCACCAACAGGATCAATACGCTTGTCATTCGTTTTTACTGCAATCTTGGCGCGAGATCCCGGATCACGGGCAGCAGCTTTAATTTCAATTAGCTCCTCGCCAATTTCCGGAACTTCAATACGGAACAGTTCAACCAGCATTTCCGGACGGGAACGGCTGACAAACAGTTGCGCGCCTCGTGCTTCAGGGCGAACATCATACAGTACGCCACGCACACGGTCACCTGGGCGGAAATTTTCCCTTGGTAACATATCTTCGCGAAGAATAACTGCTTCAGCATTATTGCCCAAATCAAGGGTGATATTCTCACGATTGACTTTCTTAACCACACTGGTGATGATCTCACCTTGCTGTTCGCGGAACTGGTCAACAACCATAGCGCGTTCAGCCTCACGTACTTTTTGTACAATAACCTGTTTAGCGGTCTGCGTTGTAATACGATCAAAAGTCACTGATTCAATTTGATCTTCGGTATAGCTACCCAAATCAATTTCAGGCTCTTCAAACCTAGCCGCTTCCAACGTAATTTCACGAGTCGGCTGAGTCACTTCTTCAACAACTAACCAACGACGGAAGGTGTCAAAATCGCCAGATTTACGGTCAATGCTGACACGAACATCAATATCTTGTTCATATTTTTTCTTGGTGGCTGTGGCCAATGCTGTTTCCAGCGCCTCGAAGATCTTTTCGCGTGGAAGGGATTTTTCGTTGGAAACCGCTTCCACAACAGCCAGAATTTCTTTATTCATCCTAGTTGCCTCATCCGAACTTTAAAAGTGGGGTACCAGGTTCGCTTTCTGGATGTTGCTCAGTGCGAACACTTCATCTTTTCCATCCACCGTAACCGTGATCATTTCGCCGTCGACAGTTTTGATAATGCCCAGCCATTTCCGACGGTTTTGCATTGCTATACGTAAGACCAGACTGACTTCCTCACCAATAAAACGCTGGTAATGTTCAACCGTGAACAATGGACGCTCTAAGCCAGGTGAAGAAATTTCCAGGTTATAAAGCACTGAGATAGGATCTTCGACATCCAATACCGCACTGACCTGGTGGCTAACATCAGCACAATCATCAACAGTGATGCCATTCTCACTATCAATATAAATCCGCAGTGTAGAAACACGTGCACGAATAAACTCTAAGCCGACTAACTCAAAGCCTAAAGCTTCAACTGGTGCTGAAATCATCGCTGTTAATTTTTGCTCTAATGTGGACAAGCCCACCCCCAAGACATAAAAAAAGGGCTAATTAGCCCAGTAGTTCTGTTGTCAAATAACAAAAAACCCCGAAATTCGGGGCTTTATGCAACTGGACCCTATTTGCTGCCAGTGGCTTCAACCACTCACTTCATGCCCTTTTAAATCAGAATCAATATTTCAAATATTGCTGAATTATTTCGTTCAAAAAGGTGCATCTTAATTTAAGAAGTGGTTGCGGGAGCCGGATTTGAACCGACGACCTTCGGGTTATGAGCCCGACGAGCTACCATGCTGCTCCATCCCGCGTTCGAAAACGTGGCAAATATTACGCCGATAACTGCGAAAACGCAAGCTATCCGAATAATGGTACCGAGGACGGGACTTGAACCCGTAAGCCCTAGTGTGGGCACTACCACCTCAAGGTAGCGTGTCTACCAATTTCACCACCTCGGCACTACATGAGGCCATCGCTGATTAAACAGCCCCATTTTAATTCTTTCTTGTGATGATTACTGCGGAATGTCACTATTTGGTGCTGCTGGCGCCGCCGGAATCTCCGTTGATTTCTCGACTTTAGCAGGCTCGCCAATGTTTTCCCACTTACTGCTCGTACCGGTCTGATTACTGGCCAGATTACCAAGTACTAAACTAATAATGAAAAACAGAGTAGCGAAAATCGCAGTCATACGGGTCATAAAGTTACCAGAACCCGATGAACCAAACAGCGTCGCAGAGGCACCCGCCCCAAAGGAAGCACCCATATCAGCACCTTTACCTTGCTGTAGCATAACCAAGCCAACTAGCCCGATAGCAACCAGCAAGAAAACAACTAAAAGAGCGTCATACATATGTCGTACCTATGTCCTCGTGGGGTTTACCACAATCTATGTGGCTACCTTATACTGCATCACCCACTCAAACAGGCTAATCGCCTGACCGAGTGGGTCTGAATACTAACCAAACCACATCTGATACGCAAGGTTAATTTCAATAATCAGAATCACTTGAGGAAAAAAACAACAAATTAATCCGCGTGTTTCACCGCATCAGCAATACGATGAGCCAAGGCCGTGACTTGTACATTATCTTCACCCTCTACCATGACACGAATCAATGGCTCAGTACCAGATTTACGTAACAATACCCGTCCACGACCATTTAATTCAGCTTCAACAGATTTAGTAATATTAATTACATTTTCCGATTTAAGTGGATCGTGTGAACCGGAGAAACGAACATTTACCAGCACCTGTGGCAAAAGTTTCATACCACTACACAGATCGTGCAAACTCATATGGTTACGTACCATAGCACTCAGAACCTGAAGGCCAGCAACAATGCCGTCACCCGTAGTTGTTTTATCCAACAAGATAACATGACCAGAATTTTCAGCCCCTAAACGCCAGCCTTCTTGCTGCAATTTTTCCAACACATAACGGTCACCCACTTTAGCACGCAAGAACGGGATACCAAGCTGCTTCAATGCCAACTCCAATCCCATATTACTCATCAGCGTACCAACAACACCACCACGCAGTTGCCCTTGTCTCAATGCTTCACGAGCAATGATATAAAGGATCTGGTCGCCATCAACTTTCTGTCCCAAATGATCAACCATAATAATGCGGTCACCATCACCATCAAATGCCAGACCAACATCAGCCTTCTCTTCTACAACACGTTGCTGCAATAAACAAACATCAGTAGCACCACATTTTTCATTAATATTGATACCGTTTGGCTCACAGCCAATCGTCACAACATCAGCCCCCAGTTCTCTGAGTACATTTGGGGCAATGTGGTAAGTCGCACCGTTAGCGCAATCAAGTACAATTTTCAAGCCATTAAGACTTTGCTCACTTGGAAATGTACCTTTGCAGAATTCAATATAACGACCCGCAGCATCCACAATACGATTTGCACGTCCCAGCTCTGCGGACTCCACGCAAGTCAGCGGCTTTTCCATTTCAACCTCAATTGCCTCTTCCACATCATCCGGCAGTTTCGTACCGTCAATAGAGAAGAATTTAATACCATTATCATAATAAGGATTATGAGAAGCAGAGATAACAATTCCAGCTTCAGCACGGAAGGTACGAGTCAAATAAGCAACAGCAGGTGTTGGCATGGGACCAGTAAACAAAGCCGATAAACCAGCCGCAGCTAAACCTGCTTCTAAAGAAGATTCCAGCATATAGCCAGAAATACGGGTATCCTTACCGATAATGATCTTACGAGAACCGTGACGAGCCAGTACTTTACCCGCAGCCCAACCAAGCTTTAACACAAAATCTGGCGTAATTGGGCTATTGCCCACTTTGCCACGGATACCATCAGTACCAAAGTATTTGCGGTTACTCATAATTTCTTTTCTTCCTTTGCTGAAAGTGTTGCTTCGACAATTTGCATTGCCTGCACGGTTTCTTTGACATCATGCACCCGGATAATTTGCGCTCCTTGCATAGCAGCGATAACAGCGCAAGCCACACTACCGACAACCCTTTCTTGTGGCGGTACATGAAGCAACTGACCTATCATAGATTTACGTGACATTCCTGCTAGCACAGGTAAACCAAATTGATGAAATTGGTTTAAATGTGCCAGTAACTGATAATTATGCGTCAAGTTCTTACCAAAACCGAAGCCTGGATCAAGAACAAGTTTATCTTTTGCTATCCCTGCCATCACACAACGTTCAATTTGTTCAGTAAAAAATTGTTTCACTTCACTTAACAAATTTTCATAATGTGGCGCATCCTGCATTGTCCGTGGTTGGCCCTTCATATGCATCAAGCAAACGGGTAAACCAGATTTAGCCGCGCTTTCCAAAGCACCAGGCTCTTGCAATGCACGAATATCATTAATCAAATGGGCGCCAGCCTTTGCTGACTCACTCATCACCAATGCTTTCGAGGTATCAACAGAAATCCAAATATTAAATCGTTGAGCTAAAGCCTCAACAACCGGAACAACACGCTCTACTTCTTCCTGTTCACTGACTTCATCAGCTCCCGGACGGGTAGACTCCCCACCGATATCAATGATCGCAGCTCCTTCATTAATCATCTTTTCAGCATGTCGTAAAGCCATATCCAGAGTATTATGAACACCACCATCAGAAAATGAATCTGGAGTCACATTCAAAATACCCATTATTTGTGGGCGAGAAAGGTTGAGAACATTATCTCTGGCTCTGAGTTTCATGTTTGGGCTACCTTCAATGTCAAAACCCCAGGACTTACCTGGGGTTTCATAAATATATCAATCAGACTACGAAACAATGGAACAATTACTAATCTTTATTTCCTGACTGCCCTACTTGTTCACCACCTTGCGCCAATGTATTGATATCACCAGTTGGTTTTGTAGCCTGCGGAGGAGGTGTATTACCTGTTGGGCGACTGTTATTATTGCTGCCATTATCGCTTTCCCATCCAGCTGGTGGACGCACATTCGTACGATTCATTAAGTCATCAATCTGGGGGGCATCAATAGTTTCGTACTTCATCAATGCATCTTTCATCGAATGTAGAATATCAAGGTTGTCCATCAGAATCTGACGAGCACGTTGATAGTTATGATCGATAATTGCCTTTACTTCCTGATCGATAAGACGAGCCGTTTCATCAGACATGTGCTTAGCTTTAGCAACTGAACGGCCAAGGAACACTTCTCCTTCTTCCTCTGCATAGAGTAATGGGCCGAGTTTTTCTGAGAAACCCCACTGCGTTACCATGTTACGGGCAATTGATGTCGCCACTTTGATATCGTTAGATGCGCCAGTAGAAACGCTGTCTGGACCGTAAATAATCTCTTCCGCCAGACGACCGCCATATAAGGTTGAAATCTGGCTTTCCAACTTCTGACGACTAGCGCTGATCTGATCGCCTTCCGGTAGGAAAAAAGTCACACCCAAGGCGCGACCACGTGGAATAATGGTAACTTTATGAACAGGATCATGCTCAGGAACCAAGCGGCCAATAATGGCATGGCCTGCTTCATGATAAGCAGTTGATTCTTTTTGCTCTTCCGTCATCACCATAGAGCGGCGTTCTGCGCCCATCATGATTTTGTCTTTCGCTTTTTCGAATTCAACCATAGAAACTACGCGCCTGTTACCACGAGCCGCAAACAAAGCAGCTTCGTTCACCAGGTTAGCCAAATCAGCGCCAGAGAATCCCGGAGTACCGCGAGCAATGACAGAAGCATCAACATCAGTATCCAGAGGAACCCGGCGCATATGAACTTTCAGAATCTGCTCGCGACCACGTACGTCTGGCAAACCAACAACAACCTGACGGTCAAAACGGCCAGGACGCAACAAGGCAGGATCAAGTACGTCGGGACGGTTAGTCGCGGCAATAACGATAATACCTTCGTTGCCTTCAAAACCATCCATCTCAACCAGCATCTGGTTCAGAGTCTGCTCACGTTCATCGTGACCGCCACCCAAACCAGCACCACGCTGACGGCCCACCGCATCAATCTCATCAATAAAGATGATACAAGGTGCTGCTTTCTTCGCCTGCTCGAACATATCACGAACACGGGATGCACCAACACCAACAAACATTTCAACGAAGTCAGAACCGGAGATAGTAAAGAATGGCACCTTCGCTTCACCCGCAATCGCTTTTGCCAGCAAAGTCTTACCCGTACCCGGAGGCCCAACCATTAGAATACCTTTCGGGATTTTTCCACCCAACTTCTGGAAGCGGCCTGGCTCTCGCAAATATTCCACCAGTTCACCAACTTCTTCTTTCGCTTCGTCACAACCAGCAACATCAGCAAAAGTGGTTTTAATCTGATCTTCTGTCAGCATACGGGCCTTGCTTTTACCGAAAGACATTGCCCCTTTACCGCCGCCGCCCTGCATCTGACGCATGAAGAAAATCCAGACCCCAATAAGCAATAACATCGGGAACCAGGAAATGAAAATAGAAGTTAGCAGACTTGGCTCCTCTGGAGGTTCACCAACCACTTTTACGTTTTTATTCAGTAACGTATCTAACAGTTTTTCATCCTGTACTGGTAGGTAAGTGGTGTATCTGCTGTTATCTTTCCTACTAACATTAATTTCACGACCTGTGATACGAACTTCGCGCACCTGATCCTGGGCTAATTCATTGATGAAGGTAGAATAATCCACCCTACGACTATTGGAATCGCTGGGACCAAAACTCTGGAATAACGACATCAGCACAACTGCGATAACTAACCAGAGAATCAGGTTTTTCGCCATGTCACTCAAGGGATTAACCTCATATTACAACTGTGTTAACAAATAGCATTCAGGGTACTATAGTTTCCGCCCTGTCGCTACAATGTATACTTCACGCGATCGTGCCCGCGAAGCGTCCGGCTTACGAATTTTCACGTTCGTAAATAGGGAGCGAATTTCCCTCAGGTATTCATCAAAGCCTTCTCCCTGAAACACTTTGACAATAAAACTCCCCCCGGGGGCCAGCACATCACGACACATATCTAACGCCAATTCAACCAGATACATGGATCGAGGAATATCGACCGCAGGTGTTCCGCTCATATTGGGCGCCATATCCGACATGACGACCTGGACTTTGTTATCACCAACTCGCTCAAGCAATGCTTTCAATACAAGTTCATCACGAAAATCACCCTGAAGGAAATCAACGCCAACAATGGGATCCATCGGTAAAAGATCACAGGCAATCACTCGCCCATTATCATTAATTTGACTCACTGCGTACTGAGACCATCCACCAGGAGCTGCGCCTAAATCGACAACGGTCATGCCAGGCTTAAAAACTTTGTCACTTTGTTGAATTTCATCAAGTTTAAACCAAGCGCGAGAGCGAAGCCCTTTTTTCTGTGCTTGCAGAACATATTTATCACTAAAGTGTTCTTGTAACCAGCGACTAGAGCTTGCCGAACGTTTTTTATTGGCCATTGTCCTTTCCAACTATACTACGAATAAAGAGCCAGATATCTATTGCTCCATACACCAAAACCACAACACACTATTTATGGTGATAGAGATGAGATGGCGGTAGAATGTCCCGTTTTCAATCCTAACTAAGCAAAAAAACAATGACCCTTAACAAAAAACAAGTACAACACCTGAGAAGTCTCGCTCACCCGCTAAAACCTGTCGTCATGATTGGTAATAACGGCCTGACCGAGGGTGTGTTGGCCGAAATTGAGCAAACACTGTCACACCATGAGCTTATCAAAGTCAAAATCGCAGGCGAAGATCGTGAAACCAAAAATTTGATCGCCGATGCAATTGTCCGCGAGACCGGTGCATATAATGTGCAAATTATCGGTAAAATCCTAGTTCTTTACCGCCAATCGGAAGAACGCAAAATTATTTTACCTAAATAATCAAACCTCATTTATATAAAATTCCGTGCATATACTATGATAAAAAAGGCCATATCCGGCCTTTTTTACTTTCACCACGATCCTTGTGCAACTTTACCTAACGTAAATCAATAGCAACAGGCCAATCCTGAAGTTAAATATATTCAACTTTCAGGATTTCATATTCAACTTCACCACCCGGTGTTTTGATAATAACAACGTCATCAACTTCTTTACCTATCAAACCTCGGGCAATTGGTGAATTCACTGAGATTAAATTTTCTTTAATATCTGCTTCATCGTCACCCACAATCCGGTAAGTCTGCTCTTCATCAGTATTAACATTCAAAACCGTAACTGTAGTCCCAAAAATAACACGTCCAGTCTTGGGCATTTTCGTGACATCAATCACCTGTGCATTAGAAAGCTTAGCTTCGATTTCCTGAATACGGCCTTCGCAGAAACCTTGTTGTTCACGAGCAGCGTGATATTCAGCGTTTTCTTTCAGATCACCATGTTCACGTGCTTCAGCAATGTCTGAAATAATTTTTGGACGGCGTACGTTCTTTAGATAATCTAACTCTTCGCGCAACTTATCCGCGCCACGTACCGTCATTGGAATCTGTTTCATTTATTAATCCTCTAAATCTTTCCTGAGCAAAAAACAAGCATCATCCTGATGTTTTCAGATAACAGCACAATGAGCACACCTTGTCGGGCGGGCTTACAGACAATAAACAATAGTGCAAACCACAGGGCTACCCGGAGTTCACAATCATATTTTACATATTAATATATCATTCTAACGTAGACTTGGTGATGGGTCATCGTTTACTTTTCCCCACTTTGCGCCTTAGTATTGTGGTACGTCTACATCCATATGCGAAATTTATGTCCTTCTTTAAAATTGCCAGCAGATTAGTTTGCGTTACCGCTCTGTACTTAATTACACCCAACGCAAACGCCACACCCGTTGAGGAATATACGCAATATCTGCCTGATGGTACTAATCTGGCGTTAATCGCTCAAAAAGTTGGTGCCAATACCCCGTTAATTGATTATCACGGGCAGCAAATGGCTCTACCAGCGAGTACGCTGAAAGTTGTCACAGCTCTTGCAGCATTGTTACAACTGGGTAAAGATTATCGCTTTATCACCACGCTGGAAAGCCACGGAAAAATTTCAAACGGCGTCCTGAGAGGGAATTTGATCGCTCGTTTTGTCGGAGATCCAACACTGACCCGTCAACAACTTCGCAATATGGTCACCGTTTTGAAACAATCTGGCGTGGAAAAAATTGACGGCAACCTTCTGATAGATGTTTCCGCTTTTGCCAGCCATGATAAAGCTCCCGGTTGGGTATGGAATGACATGACCCAATGTTTCAGTGCTCCCCCTGCTGCCGCAATTGTAGATCGAAACTGTTTTTCAGTTTCGCTATATAGTGCTGAACATCCCGGTGATACTGCATTTATCCGCGTAGCATCTTTTTATCCCGTAAATATGTTCAGTGAAGTTAAGACGTTGGCAAAAGGCTCTCCTGAAAGCCAATACTGCGAATTGGACATCGTTCCCGGAGAACTGAACCGTTTTACTCTTACCGGATGCCTTACTCAACGCAGTGAACCGTTGCCACTGGCTTTCGCGATTCAAAATGGCACCAGCTATGCAGGGGCAATTCTCAAAAATGAATTGCAAGTTGCAGGAATTGAAATCACAGGTAATCTCAAACGCCAGAGTTTACCAACTGAACCGGGAAAAGTTCTGGCTAAAAATCAATCGGCACCATTACATGATCTGCTGAAAGTCATGCTGAAAAAATCTGACAATATGATCGCTGATACCGTATTTCGGACAATAGGCCGAGAACACTTTGATATACCAGGAACCTGGCGTTCAGGCTCTGATGCGGTACGGCAAGTATTAAAACAAAAAGCAGGCATCGACCTAGGAAATACGGTGATGGTAGATGGCTCAGGATTATCCCGCCATAATCTGATTACTCCAACAACCATGATGGAAGTATTACAGTTTATTGCTCAACATGATCAAGAATTAGATTTTATTTCCATGCTGCCATTAGCAGGTCATGACGGCACACTAAGGTATCGGGGAGGGCTGGATGAAGCAGGAGTAAACGGAAAAGTTTCGGCTAAAACCGGTGCCCTGCAAGGAGTTTATAACCTGGCTGGCTTTATAACCACTGCTAGCGGTCAACAAGTTGCTTTCGTGCAATTTATTTCTGCTTACGCCGTACCGCCAAAAGAACATCGCAACCGTCGAGCTCCTTTGATTCGATTCGAAAGCAGGCTGTACAAAGATTTATACCAAAGCAACTGATAAAATTGGCGCCACAAATATGGCGCCCTTAACTATGATGAGAAAGGATATATGATGAGAAAGTAAAAGAATCAGCGTTTATAAATAACTTCTACTCCTTGGTCGTCATCTTCGTCCCAATCGTCATCCCAGTCATCGTCTATTTCCGAAACCTGTTCCAATTGCTTCTTATGATAGTCATCCCACATAAATTCAACTTTCTCAGGCTGAGATTCACCGTCTGCTGTACTCATATTACGAGGCTGAGTTTTCATAAATTCCATAATATCCCAGCAAAGCGCTTTAACCCCTAGGTGATTTATCGCTGAGATCATATAAAAGTCGCCTTCCCACCCCAATTCATCAGCAATAGCTTGGGCTCGCTGTTTAGCTTCTTCTGAATCCAACAGATCAACTTTATTAAATACCAACCAACGTGGTTTGTCTGCCAATTTTTCACTGTATTGCTGTAGCTCGTTGACAATAATCCGGGCATTTTCAACAGGATCTGATTCATCAATAGGACAAATATCAATTAAATGCAGCAGTACCCGGCAACGTTCCAAATGTTTCAAGAAACGAATACCCAAACCGGCGCCATCGGAAGCACCTTCAATGAGTCCTGGAATATCAGCCACAACGAAACTTTGTTCGTTATCCATCCTTACTACACCCAAGCTTGGTACCAGAGTAGTAAATGGATAATCTGCAACTTTTGGTTTAGCAGCAGAAACAGCCCGGATAAATGTGGATTTTCCCGCATTTGGCATCCCCAGCATACCAACATCTGCCAACAGCATCAGTTCCAACATTAATTCACGGGTTTCACCTGAGGTTCCCATTGTTTTTTGGCGAGGAGCCCGGTTAACAGAAGATTTAAAGCGGGTATTACCAAGCCCGTGGAATCCACCTTTCGCAACCATTAGACGCTGTTCATGACGAATCATATCGCCAAGAACCTCACCGGTTACCGCATCGCGGACACGCGTTCCAACAGGGACTTTAATCGTGATATCCTGACCACGCTTGCCAGTACAATCACGGCTTTGACCATTTTGTCCACGCTCCGCTCGAAAGGATTTTTCAAAACGATAGTCAATCAGTGTATTGAGATTTTCATCTGCTAGCAGATAGACATCTCCACCATCTCCACCATCCCCACCGTCTGGCCCACCTTTCGGAATATATTTTTCACGACGGAAGCTGACACAACCATTGCCACCATCCCCCGCAACAACCAGTATTCTGGCTTCATCTACAAATTTCATATTTTTTCTCCGTATGATAGCCATTACAGTGCTGGACGGCCGTGTTACCCAGAGATGGCGTACTTTAGAATATAAAAAGCCCCGCAACACATGCAGGGCTTCTGATTCGGTTTATAACTCGAAAAACTTATTCAGCTTCGATGCTGATAAATTTGCGGTTTTTCGGGCCTTTAACTTCGAATTTAACTTTCCCATCAGCTAATGCGAACAGGGTGTGATCGCGACCACAACCAACGTTATCGCCAGCGTGGAATTTAGTGCCACGTTGACGAACAATGATGCTGCCTGCTAATACAGACTCGCCACCAAAACGTTTTACACCCAGACGTTTGCTTTCAGAATCGCGGCCATTACGAGTTGAGCCGCCAGCCTTTTTGTGTGCCATTAATCTGCTCTCCTAAATCTTAAGCGATGCCAGTGATTTTAACATCGGTGAACCACTGACGGTGGCCTTGTTGCTTACGGCTGTGTTTACGACGACGAAACTTAACGATTTTAATTTTCTCGCCACGACCGTGGGCAACGATTTCAGCTTTGATTTTAACGCCTTCAACGACAGGAGCGCCGATTTTGATGTCATCACCATTAGCGACCATCAGAACCTGGTCAAACTCAACAGTTTCACCCGTTGCGATGTCCAGCTTTTCCAGGCGAATAGTTTGACCTTCGCTGACTCGGTGTTGTTTACCACCACTTTGGAAAACCGCGTACATATAAACTCCGCTTTCCGCACGCCCCCTTAAATATCATTCCAGAGCGCGCTATAAATATTCATAATAGGGCGCGAATTCTACGCAAAAAAGCCTAAAAAGACAAGTGCAGAATTAGAGCAGATGATAAAAAAACATAGTTGCTGAATTGTCATTTATTTAGACTGTTTTTCGAGTACAATCAAGACACAGCAATAACTATTTTAATGTTAATATGAACACAGCCCTGCATTAAAACCCATAGCCGAAAAAATATGAATTTAGAATCTATTATCAAGCTAACCGCTGATGATATGGCAGCGGTAAATGAAACCATTCTTAGTCAGTTGAATTCTGACGTTACTCTTATCAATCAGTTGGGCTACTACATAATCAGTGGCGGTGGAAAACGCCTCCGCCCAATCATTGCCATCCTGGCTAGCAAAGCATTGGGTTATCAGGGTGATAAGCATATTACTGTTGCCGCATTAATTGAATTTATCCACACAGCAACTTTGTTACATGATGATGTTGTGGATGAATCAGACATGCGACGTGGCAAAGCGACCGCCAATGCCATGTTTGGTAATGCAGCAAGCGTACTAGTTGGTGACTTTATATACACTCGCTCTTTCCAAATGATGACCGCTCTTAACTCTATGCGAGTTCTTAAATTGATGTCAGAAGCAACCAATGTTATCGCTGAAGGTGAAGTTTTACAGTTGATGAACTGCAATGATCCAAATATTTCTGAAGATGATTATATGCGGGTGATTTACAGTAAAACAGCCCGATTATTTGAAGTCGCCGCACATGCTTCTGCAATTCTTTCTAACGCCACCCCAGAGCAAGAAACCGCTTTACAAAATTACGGACGTTATTTAGGCACTGCATTCCAGTTAATAGACGACTTACTAGATTATGATGCCGATAGCGATACATTAGGCAAAAACACCGGTGATGACCTTAATGAAGGTAAACCAACATTACCTTTACTACACGCCATGAATCATGGTACTCCAGAACAATCAGCACTCATTCGTGAAGCAATTGAAAAAGGTAATGGCCGCCATTTACTCGAAACCGTACTGGTAACCATGAAACAGTGCGGCTCATTGGAATATACCCGTAAACGAGCAGAGGAAGAAGCAGATAAAGCAATAGCTGCTTTGCAGGCGCTGGAAAACTCCCCATACAAGCAAGCACTCGTGGGGTTAGCCCATATTGCCGTACAACGCCTTTCTTAATCGATAGAACAAAACCTGGGGTTAATCTGACTCCAGGTTTTTCTCTGCGTCTTCAGCACCCACATCAATATAACCAATAAGTTTTGCCAGCCCCTCTCGAAGGATAAATTTCACAATTTTTTCCCGCTCAACTTTAGTTAGTTGATAGTAAGCCTCAATCCAAATTAAGAATGGGTCTTGCCGTTTGTTTGCATAATCAACAGTGCTTTCCCCTACAGATAGCACATTAAGTACATCCTCAGGCAAGCTATTTATATGATATTCAAGAGCCTTGCCCTGAACACCCCGTTTACGTCTATATTCCCATCCTTCCCGCCTTGCCATCAGATTTATTCCCTGAGGCGAAGAAGGAAGTCCGGCAATACCAACCAGCTCTTTAGCTGAGTACCATTCTTTTTTCATACTTTTCTTCTCACTTTGCACCGGGATAATGAAGAAGAATCCAAGTTAGTTGGCATTTTTAATTTCCAAAAATAGGTCAAATAACAGAAAGTTTTTCTAAAAAACTTCTGATACCATCCCGTAAGATCATGGCTGTCACAGCCTGTTTCTCAGATTCTGATAACTGATGGAAAGCACCAACCCAAATCGATAAAGGATCTTGTTTCTGCACCTGATACTCAGAAGATGATTCATGAAGCTCCAGTGCTGCAATGGTCGTTTCCGGGAAACAGGAGTAGTGATACTCTACCGCTTTACCCTGTTTACCTCGTCTTTTCTGACGTAACCACTCCTCGCGTTTTGCTCTGGCATTAACTCCTTGTGGTGATCCAGGTAACTCACCTACACCGATTAACTCCTTGGCCGAATACCACTCTTTTTTCATCACGTTTCTCTATTTTTGTAACCAAGTTCAAAAAAGAAGTTTTTAAGAAAAAATTTGGAAATATTTTTAGAAAAATAATGCTATTTTATTTCTCAATAACAGGTTTAAGTTCGTTATTACTCTCATGCGTACCTGTTATTTATACCACTAATGGCATCAAATTTAATAAAAAAAGGATTAAAAATGATTTCAAGGAAATCTGATTGGCATCCTGCCGATATAATTGCAGCTTTACGCAAGCGGGGAACAACCTTAGCTGAAGTATCACGCAGAGCGGGGCTTAGCTCGTCGACCCTAGCCAATGCGCTATCTCGGCCGTGGCCAAAGGGGGAATGGATAATTGCGAATTATCTGGAAATACACCCTTCAGAAATTTGGCCAAGTCGTTATTTTGATCCAAATACTGGAGAATTATTAGAAAGGAAAGTACGCGAACAAACAAATAATTAGCTAACGAATTATATTCGTTGAATAAAAACCGCCGGTAATTCGCTATACCAGCGGTTTTACTATTTCATAGATATATATTTTTTACTTATAAAATATATAAATTAGTTATTAATAAATTTTTCGCCTAATTCTATATCTTTTCTCAATACATCTAGCATGCCTTCCAGCGCTTTCTGCTCAAAATTACTCAACTGACCAATGTCCAAACGCTCTTCTACGCCATTTTTACCCAAACGAACCGGCTGAGCGAAGAAGCGAGCATATTCACCATCACCTTCAACATAAGCACACTCTACAACATCACTTTCGCCTTGTAAGCCGCGGACCAAAGAGAGCCCCAAACGAGCCGCAGCTTGCCCCATAGACAGAGTTGCAGATCCTCCACCCGCTTTAGCTTCAACCACTTCAGTGCCGGCATTCTGAATACGTTTAGTTAAGGCAACCAACTCTTCATCAGTAAAGCTCACACCTGGGATCTGCGACAACAGAGGTAAGATTGTCACACCAGAATGACCACCGATGACGGGCACTTCGATTTCCTGTGGTTTTTTATCTTTCAATTCAGCAACAAAAGTATTAGAACGAATAACATCTAGAGTTGTGATGCCAAACAGCCGGTTTTTGTCATATACACCCGCTTTTTTCAGCACTTCGGCTGCAATAGCTACAGTTGTGTTGACTGGGTTAGTAATAATCCCAATCAGTGCTTTCGGACAAGTTTTAGCCACTTGTTCTACCAGGTTACGAACGATACCCGCGTTAACATTAAACAGATCTGAACGATCCATGCCAGGTTTACGGGCAACACCCGCAGAAATCAATACAACATCTGCTCCCTCTAACGCAGGAGTGGCATCTTCACCGGCAAAGCCTTTAATTTTTACTTCCGTTGGAATGTGGCTCAGATCAACAGCCACCCCAGGTGTCACTGGAGCGATATCATATAAAGAGAGTTCTGAACCTGAAGGAAGCTGGGTTTTTAGTAGAAGAGCAAGAGCCTGACCAATACCACCGGCTGCACCGAGAACTGCAACTTTCATCCTGATACTCCTTAAATCGTTTATACTTTAAAATGCTGTGAATTCATCTGGTTAAGAACCATAGATTACTACGTTTTTGAAAACAATCTATTAACAGCCAAATTGTGGACTTACGCTCTAATAGTGGGACGTAAAAGTCGCCGTATTCTAGGCAAAATGCTTATCTGTTAATGAGATAACGGACACTATTTTGAGAATTTCCCTATGATTTTACGAAATAATCGGCTAAATACCTTACACCCAACAACAACGCCAAACAATATCATTTGATTAACAATATATTTACCTGAATAACCAACTAAAAAAAGCAAATTTTCATATTCATGTTTTATGAATTTCTATATAACATAAGGCCAATTTTGCTCGGTTCAAACTGGCTATAAAATCATTATTATTGCATAAAAATGCATTTATATGCATAATATCAAGCTTCATAGCTGACTGAATATGGTGAAATATGCGTACTCCCTCTAAACAGGAAGATTTAGTAAAAGCTTTCAAGGCGTTATTGAAAGAAGAAAAATTTAGCTCTCAAGGTGAAATTGTCACCGCTTTACTGGAAGAAGGTTTTGAGAACATTAATCAATCCAAAGTTTCCAGAATGCTCACTAAATTTGGCGCTGTTCGCACCCGTAATGCCAAAATGGAGATGGTCTACTGTCTGCCCGCTGAACTTGGCGTCCCAACAGCCACCAGCCCACTAAAAAACTTAGTATTGGACGTTGATCACAACCACTCAATTGTGGTCATTCGCACCAGTCCCGGTGCTGCACAGCTTATTGCGCGTCTGCTAGATTCTCTTGGTAAAGCAGAAGGTATACTTGGCAGTATCGCTGGCGATGACACCATTTTTACCACACCGGCTAGAGGTTTTACGGCAGAACAGTTGCGTGAAGCAATTCTCGGGTTATTCGAACAAGAACTTTAAATGAACGCGCCAACAATGGCGCGATTCATTTTCCCACAGTTATTTTCAGGATCGATAAGCTTTTTTATTCAGTGCAAATAGCAATTTTTCATGAATACCACCAAACCCACCATTACTCATAACCAGAATATGATCACCCTGTTGTGCCTTATCAACAATCATATTTACCAGTGAATCGATATCGGCACTCCAGTAAGCAGGCTGAACACAGCGATCTGCAATTTCTGATACATGCCATTTAATATTAGCTGGCTGAAATAAAAACACTTCGTCAGCACGTCCTAGTGCTGGCGCGATCTCATTCTTACTGATACCCATTCTCATGGTATTTGAACGCGGTTCCAACACAGTAATAATACGCGCAGTTCCACCAACCTTACTACGCAGAGCTTCTAAAGTTGCCAGTATTGCTGTCGGGTGATGTGCAAAATCATCATAAACAGTGATGCCATTCTCCTCACCACGCAGCTCAAGGCGACGACGTGCATTAATAAATTCACTTAGAGCACAACAGGCATCTGCTGGCTGGACACCAACATGATGTGCAGCGGCAATTGCAATCAGCCCGTTGCGCATATTATGTTCACCCACCAGAGACCAGTTCACTTCTCCAACAACTTTACCATCATAAAACACCTGATAATTACGGCTGTCTGTGCTGATCTTTTTTGCCTGCCAGTTACCGGTTTCACCCACTAGCTCCAATTCACTCCAGCAGCCCATAGACAAAACCTGTTTCAGGTTAATATCGTTATCCGGGATAAGGATCTTGCCACTACCCGGAACGATCCTAACAAGATGATGGAACTGTCTCTGAATAGCTGCCAGATCGCCAAAAATATCACCATGATCGAATTCCAGATTGTTCATGATCAGCGTACGTGGGCTGTAATGAACAAACTTAGATCGTTTATCAAAAAAAGCACTGTCATATTCATCAGCTTCTATTACGAAAAACGGGCTTTCCCCGATCTGAGCTGATGTTTCAAAATTCCCCGGAACACCACCAATTAAGAAACCTGGTTTATAACCACAAGCTTCCAAAATCCAGGCTAACATACCCGCAGTTGTTGTCTTGCCATGCGTCCCTGCAACCGCCAGCACCCAACGTTCAGGCAAAACATAATCATGCAGCCATTGTGGGCCAGAAGTATAAGGGAGCCCACGCTCCAGCACCGCTTCTACACAAAGATTCCCACGGCTCATAATATTACCGATGATGACCATATCTGGCGCAGAATCCAACTGTACCGGGTCATATCCCTGAATCAGATTAATCCCATGTTTTTC
Organism: Photorhabdus aegyptia; assembly: GCF_000612035.1. NCBI lineage: Bacteria > Pseudomonadati > Pseudomonadota > Gammaproteobacteria > Enterobacterales > Morganellaceae > Photorhabdus > Photorhabdus aegyptia. The sequence continues at coordinate 52,503 of NZ_JFGV01000010.1, forward strand.
CAGTAAGGTACTCATTGGTGGATAAACATTGGCATCAGAACCAGTCACTTCATGGCCAAGAGAACGTGCCAAAATCGCCAGTCCACCCATAAAAGTGCCGCAGATACCAAGAATATGAATACGCATTGATTTCCTATTCCATAGCATGAAGTTAGCCACTATTCTAACCATCAATAGCAAGATAAGAAATGGAATAGCCTATGAATCATCCCTTTCTTTGGCTAAACTGCCCGCGTAAGAGTGCAACAGTCACTCTAAAACCACTATCAAATCACATTCAGGACTTTCGTCATGAAAACATTAGGCGAATTCATCGTCGAAAAGCAGCACGATTTTTCTCACGCTACGGGTGAACTCACTGCATTGCTCTCCGCTATTAAGCTCGGAGCAAAAATCATTCACCGTGATATCAACAAAGCCGGTTTAGTGGATATTTTAGGCACCAGCGGTGTGTCCAATATCCAAGGCGAGGTGCAGATGAAACTGGACCTGTATGCTAATGAAAAACTCAAAGCAGCACTGAAAGCACGCGGTGAAGTTGCGGGGATCGCTTCAGAGGAAGAAGATGATATCGTTATTTTTGAAGGAGACCGCGCTGAAAACGCAAAATATGTTGTTTTGATGGACCCATTAGATGGTTCTTCAAATATTGATGTAAACGTTTCCGTCGGTACTATCTTCTCTATCTACCGCCGTATTACCCCCATCGGCCAGCCAGTGACTGAAAAAGATTTCCTGCAACCAGGCCATCGTCAAGTCGCCGCCGGATATGTTGTTTACGGTTCTTCAACTATGCTGGTTTACACCACCGGCTGTGGGGTACACGCCTTTACTTACGATCCTTCCTTGGGAGTATTTTGTCTTTCCCATGAGAAAGTTCAGTTCCCAGCCAATGGCAATATGTATTCCATCAACGAAGGGAATTACATCAAATTCCCTATGGGGGTAAAGAAATACATCAAATATTGCCAGGAACAAGATGAAGCAACTCAGCGCCCTTATACCACCCGTTATATTGGTTCGCTGGTTGCTGATTTCCACCGAAATTTACTGAAAGGCGGTATCTACATTTACCCAAGCACCGCCAGTCATCCATCAGGAAAATTACGCCTGCTGTATGAATGTAATCCAATGGCATTCCTGGCTGAACAAGCCGGCGGTAAAGCGAGTGATGGAGTTAATCGCATTCTAGATATCATCCCATCCAAACTGCATCAGCGCGTTCCTTTCTTTGTGGGTAGTAAATCAATGGTGGAGAAAGCAGAGAGTTTTATGGCTGAGTTCCCAGATGAGTAATTTCATCGGCTAATGACGGATAAGCGGCGGGATTTTTCGTCGCTTTTTTGATTTTAACTAGTTACTTTATTACTGATTGGTGAGCACCTAACAGATCACCTTCAATAAAATGGCGACTACACAAAATCGTGCACAAGCTCCATATTCAGCACTCATTGATAAAGTGCATTCATTTTAGCCTGTTTTACCTATAGTGACTGCACCCCGGGGCTATCATCAAACTCAGCGGCAGCATCAACCAACAAGCTACTTGTCAGAAAAATGGAGAGTACTTTAAAAAATGTTTTGGCTATAATACTCCCCACTCTATTCTGGTTTGAAATAAAGGAAACTTTCATGAGCCTGAACTTAGTACCGGCAGGAAAAGAACTGCCTGAAGATATCTATGTCATTATTGAGATCCCTGCAAATGCCGATCCGATTAAATATGAAATTGATAAAGAATCCGGTGCACTGTTTGTAGACCGTTTCATGTCTACCGCGATGTTCTATCCATGCAACTATGGTTACATCAACAACACTTTATCTCTGGATGGTGACCCGGTTGATGTTCTGGTTCCGACGCCATACCCACTACAACCAGGCTCTGTGATTCGTTGCCGTCCGGTTGGCGTTCTGAAAATGACTGATGAATCAGGTGAAGACGCGAAACTGGTTGCAGTTCCACATAGCAAACTAACCAAAGAGTATGATCACATTAAAGATGTGAACGATCTACCAGAACTACTGCGCGCTCAGATCACTCATTTCTTTGAGCGCTATAAAGATCTGGAAAAAGGTAAGTGGGTTAAAGTGGATGGTTGGGATAATGCCGAAGCTGCTAAAGCAGAAATTATCTCCTCTTTCGAACGTGCCGCTAAGAAATAGTTTTTTCCTGTTTGAATAATTAAAAAACCTCTGGGGAACATCACCAACAGAGGTTTTTTAATACCATACTCCCTTTTTATTACAAAAAAAGGCTTTTTATTTACTCTTCCGCATGACGCTTCAACCAGTCACCGCTTTTTATCCGCCGTAAACCAGTTATTGGAAACTGATAAAGATATATCCATGCATTGCCATACGGTGTCTGAATCAATTCCCTTAGATACTCCCGCGAATTATCTTTTAAATCGTCTAATTCTGTCAGGATAGTAGAATTGATTCGATATACCTCACATTCAATACTTCCATCACCACGGACAACCGCAGGATAATGCCCAAGGTCATATAGCTCATAGCCTTCCAGCCGATGATCACCTAACCATTGAGCATCAGTCATCCAGTGATGATTGCCCTGTTTGCGCCGTAAGCTGCCATAAACAATAATTCGCATTTTTAAAACTCAAACTGATAGAGCAAATCCAATGTCTGATCAATACCAGACACCGCTTCCAGATACAATCTAGGCATTAACCTATAACGTAAGGTTAATGTTGCCAGTGAATCAAATATACCAACACCATACTTAACTTGCAGATCTTTTGTAATCTTTCCGCTAACAACTACCTGTGATTTATCACCAACCCCCTGAGTATCCAGTGCTAAGTCGGAAACACCAAATATTTCACCGATCTTACCTACCAACTGACCACTCTGTGCAACCCCCAAACCTATTAATATTGCCGTCATCTGTGAGTTGTCCGAGTTACTATTCTCTAACCCTTCACCACGCAACAGATAAGAAAGTGCTTCCAATTGTGATCTAACAGGCTCTGAGAAAATTTCTACTTTTGGCTGATCCGCCAAACCGGTCACCCTTACCCCTGCAATAACCTGTCCATCGGTAGAATCTGGATTACGAATAGCTTCAATATTCAGCAATGGCTGATCAGGTGGACCGGAGAACATAATCAGCCCTTTACGAACAATCAGATCCTGCCCATAAGTATGGAAACGACCATCAAGAATATCAACTTGACCATTCAAACCCAGGCCCTGTTTATCTTGAACAACCTTCAGATCGCCTTTAAGTTGCGCTTTAAGGCCGAAAGCACTGAGACGAACATCGTCTCCTATATGAATCGTCAAGTTACTCTGAATCGGGATCGACGCTTTCTTCTCTTGTAATGGCTGGAGATTCTCATTCAATATAACTTCATCCGGTGAAGACTCAACTGTCGATTCTGGTAGCTCCTTCACCGTAATACGCGCCCAAGGAATACCAACGCTACCATCCAATTTCAGCAACTGAGGAGAAGCCTCAAACACCAGAGCAGGGCTAACATCAATTTTCACCATTGGTGGAAAAACCACTCTTAACTTGTCACCATTAGCCGCCACTCTTGCATGCCATGCATCCACATTGCGCCAGTCTGCATCACCATTCAGGTTAAGTTGTCCTTTCGGGGTTTTGATAATCCCCTCAAGAACAGAGCGTACTCCATCAAAATTCACACCAATTTGCCCTTGAGTAATATCAAATGGGATCCAGTGACCTGAAACTTGCAATGCCCCCAAGTTCAACCGGCCAAACAATAATGGATTTTTGGCATTACCACCCAAACGCAGGTTAGCATTCAAATGACCTTCCGCCTTATCACCTTTCCCTAGAATCGGCTTGATTAACGCCAGTGAAATATCCTGAATATCGACATTGCCCGATAGCTTACGGCTCCCTGCAAGATCAGCAATCTGAACGTCACCGTTAAACTGACCATTTCCCATAATCTTAAACAACCAATTCAGCTTTGCCGTGCCATTCTTCAAGCCTGCATTAAGTGTCAGCGTCTGGAAATCTACCGGTAACGCAGTACCATCAACCATCTGCTTAACCTGCACCCCATCACCACGCAAATTAACATTGGCCTGAGGTAATCCGCTGTCCGCACTCCATTTAACGTCAGCATTGCCACTGAATACACCTTTCAAATGGGTTTCAGGCCCCAGTAATGGCTGAATCATCGCAAGATCAAAGCGTTCAAGAATAAGGGATGCGCTACCGCTGGCGCCTGCTTCAATGGATTTAGGCACGCAGAGCCGCGCATGTGGATTCAGCCAACAATGCGTGCCCACAGTGACTTTCTGTTGTTGATTAAGATAATCGAGAGTTATTGCTTTAGTTAAACGCCATTCCCCAACCGGGGTGTCAAAACGGGTATTGTCGATGCTGCCTTTCCATCGCTGTTGCTTACGATCAAAACTGCCATTAAGCGAAAGTTGACCCGCAATCGGCTCACCGTCGATCTTTAGTTGCAAGTTGTGCTGTTTCTCATTGCCCTTTGCATCCAACGCCAAATTACGGACAGTCAAATCCGCCTGTTTCAACTGACTGACTTTAACAGCAAGATCCCCGTGGATCTGTTCAGCAGAACGTACATTTCCCTTTACACTCACACGATCAATACGCAAATCCTGCCACTTCAATCCATTAGCATTGAGATCAGCCAAAAGTTGAGGCGTTTGCATATTACCGCGCAATTTCAGCGTCCCATTCACGACACCGCCAAGCCCCGGTAATATGCCATCCAGCTTCGGTGCACTGATATCGCCATCCAGTTTCCACTGTTTGGACAACTGTCCCTGGAGATTCAATTTATTGCGCCCTAAAGCTAGCTCAAATTGAGGAATATTCCACTGACCAGCCGCGTTACCAGAAATCTTACCTCTGGCTTTTACTAAGTTCTGTTTTACGTTGCCGTCCAGCATAATTTCCGGGATCTGGAGCTGCCAACTACCACCGTGTAAACTACCACGGGTAACTATTTTTCCATCTACTTTGGCGGGCCATTCCGGCCACTGTTTAGCGGTATTGATCCCGGAGAGTGCCAGTACCGCATTCCAACTGACCGCCTTACTCCAGTCTGCCACACCTGCCAATTCAGCCTTTCCCTGCAAAGCAGATAGGCGTAGACGGGTCAACTTAAACTGCTCTTCATTGCCTTTAGCATCTAACACGAGTAATGCCGGTGGAATTTCATTCCCCTTAATACTGGAACGCAATGACAGATCATAACCACTGGCCTTACCATTTAGACGCATTCTTACACTATCAAGCTGATATTCAGGCGTTCCCGTTAAAGGCCAACTTAGTTGCTGGCTTTCAAACATCATTCGCACTGGCAAACCCGCCTTCGCCAGTTCCGCTTGAGCATCAAGTTTAGCCCTGACAGGACCAGACAAATTCATTCCCAAGCTAAGTTGCTCCAGTAAAGCGCCATTAAGCTTTACATCAACCTTTTGCCCCTGAATCTCTTGTCGACTTAATTCACCTTTTATTACCAATTTTATCGGCCACTGCTGCGCCAGAGTCGCAGAACCATTAATGGCAATAGAACCTTCCGGCATTTTAACATTCAATTTATTGAGCTGAATCTGCTGTCCCTGATTGCTAAGTTGCAGTAAAAACTCATTGATTGTGATATTGGTATCACCCGTCAGCCGTAATTGCTTACCACTGATCCCTTCAACAGTCATATCCAGTGGAATAGGCACTTCTGGTAACGTTGCCAATAGCGGCTGGGAGAACAATTTTTTCAGGATTTCCGCCAACGATTTTTCCGGTTCACTCCCTCGTTTCGCTTTCTCCTCTGCTTCCACCGTTTTCAGCCGTTCAGGGGGAGTTTTTGGCAGTCCCACCAGCAATCCATTAATTTTCGTTGGTTTAAGCGTTAATGCTTTTTGCTGCCACTGAGCTGCGGTCCTAAATTCATCAAGGGCAAATACCGTATCATTTACGGTGACAGTGACATTTTTAACAGATAGCAAATCAAGTGAGACTGGATACGGCGTCTTCAGTTCAGTCAAAGGCTCTGACTTTGACGACGGTTCTCCCGCAGGGGGCAATTGACTCGTATTAATCGCAACTTTTACGCCCTCCGTCGTCAATGCATTAACACATAACTGACTGTTTTTCAGACAGGAAAGACGCAACGAAAGATGAAGTTGATTGACATTAACATCCACTCCAGGCATTTGATACTTAACGCCTTTCAGTGTCAAATCTCGCCAACCGCCACTGACGCTGGCTATATCCAGTCCTGGTACCCAACGGGCAGCACTGTTAATCATAAAATGCAGACCAGATTGCGTTCCTACCAACCCGGCAACAACAATAACCAACAAAGTCACCATCAGTAAAAAAGCAATACTGGCCTTTTTAATCCATCTCATAATTCAGATCCTAACCCGATATAAAACTGGATATTACGGGATTCTGAATCCCCTATTGGTCTGGCAAGGTCAAATTTAATGGGCCCAACCGGAGAAGCCCAACGTACGCCAACACCTAGGCCGGTTTTAAAATTGCTTTTTCTAATGTCATTAATGGCTTCACCGGTATCAACAAAAACAGCACTCCACCAATTACCCGTTACGTTATATTGGTACTCAAGCGAACCCACAACCAGCGCGGACGCGCCGGTCAATTTTCCTTTATCGTCTTTAGGGGAAATTTTCTGATATCTGTAACCACGAACACTGTGATCACCGCCAGCGAAAAAGCGTAAGTCAGGTGGAACTTTCTCGAACGCATTGGTTTCTATCCAACCCAAATTACCCCGAGCAACAAAACGGTGATTATCCCAGTAAGTCCTGATCCAAACGTTTTGCGCCTGTAATACCAAGAAATCGACATCAGAACCCCAAAGGGTATCAGAGATATCAATAGAATAGCGCTGGCTATCGCCCCAATAAGGCATTGTCCCCCCACGCTGGCGAATACGGCTAACATTTGCTCCTGGGTATAATAACATTGCCGTATTGGTGACATTAGCCTGAGTAAAGTGGCTGAGACTCCAACGCATATTGACCCCATACTGCCAACCCGTTGAAAGATCCCAATTACGGGAAAGATTTACTGTCGCGGTATCTGATACGGTATCGTTGATATCTTTACGCTTATAACCTGTCTGCAATGCGTAATATTGCTCTAACGGGTTTACTTTCAGCGGCATTTTATAGGTGGCATCAACAACCTGCTCAGGCGCCGAAAGGTTGATGCTGGTGCTAAGGCTGTGTCCACGGGAATTAAGCCAGGGTTTTGTCCATTTCGCTTTTACCCGTGGTCCTATATCAGATCCATAACCCCCACCCAGTTCAACATAGTTTTTGGAACGTGGAGTTAATACTGCTTCAAGAGGAAGCATTCCGTCACCGTTTTTTCTCGCGGTATTAAAATCCGGTGTAACTACCGCTGAATTAAACCAGCCAGTTTCTGCTAACCGCCGATTCAATTCGGCCAATTGTTCTGAGGTATAAAAATCCCCTTCTTTGAACGGAACCAGAGGATTCAGATAATCTTCGCGGATCTGTGAACCACGATAACGTATCTGACCAAAGTGATAACGCTCACCGCTATTAAAAACAAAGTCCCAGAATGCCTCATGCCGCGCTTTGGAAACACCCAATTGGCTCTTTTTCATAACAGCGTCAAAATAACCTTTCCTAATAGCAAGCCCAGTCAGAGAACCTTTAAGGCTTTCATATTCATCATGATTAAGAACCGTTCCTTTCTTTGGGCTTTTGCTTTTTACCAGTTTGGCATAATCTCCATCTGTCTTTGCCCCACCTTCCAAAACAACATTAACACCGGCGATTCGCACAGGTTCACCTGCGGTAACTTTTGCCGTTAATACCGAGCGAGCAGGCGGTTTATTTTCCTGATAGGTAAACTCGATAATAGGTTCATAATAACCAAGCGGGCGCAAGCCTTCACGAATCGCTTTATCTACACGAGATCGGAAACGGCCATCTGGCGCAACTTCATCTGTGCTGATAGTGGAGAGATGAATTCGGGCATTTTTCTCTAAACTGCCTGTTAGTCCCTCTATTTTCAGACGAAGATTAGCGCTATAAACAATGGGAGAGGCGATAGACACGCAAAGAAAGCATAAAACGGGGTATCTTGACACGCGAACTCCTAACCTGATCGGAATAATTTGACTATAATAAATTTATCTTGAGTAAAGTTTATAATATATACAATCTATTAATGTCTGAAAACTTAATAATTACGGGAGTGAATTGTGCCAACAGCTAATAAAAGCCTATCTATTGATCCTCAAAGCGCATTACCAGGCAGAACCGAGCCACTTAAGGTTTCACCTAACCATGCTGTTACCGATCATGCGATAGAACCTGTCCCAGAAAATATGGAAGTTGCCTATTTTGGTATGGGATGCTTCTGGGGCGTAGAACGCCTATTTTGGCAACAACCTGATATTTACACCACCTCCGCAGGTTATAGCGGCGGTACAACAGCGAATCCAACTTACGAAGAAGTTTGTAGCGGCCTGACCGGACATGCTGAGGTTGTTAGAATTGTTTACGATCCAGCAAAAAACAGCTACGAAAACTTATTAAGACTTTTCTGGGAAAACCACGATCCCGCTCAAGGAATGCGCCAGGGCGGGGATATTGGTACTCAGTATCGCTCCACGATTTATACCATGTCACCTCAGCAACATGAAATGGCATTAGCCAGCCTTGAACGTTTCCAACAAGCAATGCAACAGAAAGGGGATAACCGCCCTATTACAACGGAGATCACAGAAGCGGGGCCATTCTATTTCGCTGAAGACTATCATCAACAATATCTATTTAAAAATCCTGAGGGGTATTGTGGACTAGGCGGTATTGGTGTTTGCCTACCCCAAATGAACAAAAACTAGTCGTTACATTTTATTAATGTTATAATTAATACGCTAATCAATGGTTTTCTAAGTGTTTGTTATCACTTTTTATTTTATATGATTTTTATTGTTTCCTCCGGTGCTCTTCTAAATGACAACCTACCCTACCACCGGAGGTAAAACACGGACCCCATATGCTAAATAGTCTCTTAATAGTGTTTCTATTGTGCGCGATAAGCGCCTTTTTTTCGTTATCTGAAATCTCTCTTGCTGCCTCCAGACGAATCAAACTAAAACTGATGGTCGATGAGGGTAATGTCAACGCAGCCCATGTCCTCAAATTACAAGAAACCCCGGGAATGTTTTTTACCGTGGTGCAAATCGGCCTAAATGCAGTGGCAATTTTGGCAGGTGTTGTCGGTGAATCCGCATTCTCCCCTTCACTGAAAGCTTTTTTCATGAAATTTATGCGTCCTGAATGGGCGGAACAGTTGGGCTTTATCTGCTCATTTACCATTGTGACCAGTATATTCATTTTGCTCGCAGACTTGACACCAAAACGTATCGGCATGATCAAGCCTGAAGCTGTCGCAGTGAAAATCGTAAACCCAATGCGTTTCTGTCTGACAGTTTTCCGTCCGCTAGTTTGGCTATTTAATGGCCTGTCTGATCTTATCTTTAAGATTTTTAAAATTCCGACAACGCGTAATGAAGACATCACATCTGATGATATTTTTGCGGTTGTGGAAGCAGGCGCTGTTGCTGGTATTCTGCGTAAACAAGAGCATGAACTGATTGAAAACGTGTTCGAACTCGAATCCCGTACAGTGCCCTCGGCCATGACCTCAAGGGAAAGTATCATCTACTTCGATAAGAATGAAAGTGAAGAAAGTATCAAACAGCAGGTTTCCAGCCAGCCACACTCCAAATACCTGATATGTGATGGAGATATTGACCACGTTATCGGTTATGTGGATTCCAAAGACCTACTCAACCGTGTCTTGAGTGGTCAAAGCCTAAGCTTCAACAAGGGTGTCCAGATCCGCAACGCTCTGATCATTCCAGATACTTTAACGCTTTCCGATGCTTTAGAAAGTTTTAAAGCGGCGGGTGAAGATTTCGCTATTATCCTGAATGAATATGCGCTGGTAATGGGTGTGATTACCCTTAATGATGTTATGACTACCCTGATGGGTGATTTAGTCGGCCAAGGGCAGGAAGAGCAGATTATCATCCGTGACGAAAATTCATGGTTAGTAGAAGGGGGAACACCTATCGATGATGTACAGCGGGTACTGGATATTGATGACTTCCCTGATTCAAGTAACTATGAAACCATTGCCGGTTTCATGATGTTCCGGCTGCGTAAAATTCCAAAGTGTACCGATTCAGTCAAATTTGCTGGTTACAAGTTTGAAGTTGTCGATATTGATAACTACAAAATCGATCAGCTACTAGTCACAAAAATCACGGATATTCCCACCGCGACGCCAACACAAAACCTACTTATCAGTGATGATAAATAAAAACGGCCTACTCTTGAACTAAGGCCGTTTAGTATTCTCGTTAAGCGCCACTCATTGTTATTTTGTGGCGCTCTGATTACATCAGTATGAATATGCAACCCGACTCTTTTTCGTTATCTATCCTATTTCGGCCTGCAAACGTAGCACTTGCTGATTGACTTCGCTCATTACACTAAAATGGCGCTTATCTCTCACCTTCGGTGGTAAAATTTTGCCACAGTCGAATTCAAAAGCCCCCATATCTTTAATGTATAAACGTCCACGGAATAAAGTTTTAACGTAGAGAGCAATTTTCAGTGGGTTATATCGGTGAAAAATTTTCATCTCTGCTTTTTTCCTCCTAAGTGCTTCTTACGGTTACGTTTGGTGAACCAACTCCATACACGATACCGTTATGTAGAATAATAGACTGAATTTATCCGATTTTGTTCCCTCCATTTTTAGTTTTATGCACCGAATTTACATAAAATGACAGATATTTAGATATACATAACTATGTAACTTTATCTCTTACTTAATGTTAAAAATTTGATCTTCTTTAAAGAGATAAATCAGTTAATACCCGCTATGCTAGAGATCCATGTATTGTCACATTAACCTACAAAGGAAAAATTATGATAAAGAACTTTATGCTATATGCTGCGCTACTTTGTTCTCCTGCTTTAGCATTCGCTCACAACATCACCCTGGAACAGCAGGTTCCTTCGATCAATGTCTCTGATAAAGGTGAGTTGCTACTCAATAATAACAAGTTTAGCTACCAAAATTGGGATAGTGGAAAACTGATTGGTAAAGTGAGAGTCATACAACATATTGCAGGTCGTAGTGCCGCTAAAGAGATGAATGCTCCGCTGATAGAAGAGATAAAACGCGCTGATTTTTCAAAAGAAAAATACCAAACCACCACCATCATCAATGTCAGTGACGCCATATTCGGTACTGGGCCATTTGTCCGCAGTAGTATTGAAGATAGCAAAAAAGAGTTTCCGTGGTCTCAGTTTATCGCTGACAGCAACGGTGTGGTCAAAAAAGCTTGGCAGTTGGAAGCGAAAAGTTCTGCCATTATTGTCCTGGACAAAAATGGCGCAGCGAAGTTTGCCAAAGAAGGTAAGCTAAACAGTAGCGAAATCAAACAGGTAATTGAGTTAGTTCGTAAAGAACTACAGTAAAAACATCCGTGGTGATAACGACTTGCAGGTATGTTTTCGTTTGCCCTTATCACCACTATTCTGCTAAAAAACAAATCTACTGAAAAACAAATCTGCTAAAAAACAGCCACGATTAAAAAATCGTTACTCTAAATCCCGGATTTAGGAATGATTCACGAGGCGTATAATCTAGAGTCTGACCTTTCCAGTTCGTCACGTGAGCACCGGCAGCAATGGCTATAGCGTGACCCGCCGCAGTATCCCAGATATGAGTGGGCCCAAAGCGAGGATAAAGTTGCGCTTTTCCTTCAGCCACCAAACAGAACTTCAGTGAAGACCCCACAGAAACCGTCTGATGTTCACCTAACTGATTGAGATAATCTTCTAATTCTGTATCCATATGAGAACGGCTAACGACTACCATTGGTGGATTAGCATCACGAATTTTAATCGGCAAGCATTGACCACCACCGGCTTTTTTCCATGCCTGCCGCCCTTGCCCGGAATAAAGCGTATCCTGCACAGGAGCATATATGACCCCCATCACAGGAACGCCCTCGTCAATCAAGGCGATATTAACCGTAAATTCACCGTTACGATTAATAAATTCCTTAGTACCATCCAGAGGATCAACTAACCAATAGCGCTTCCAATCACGCCTTTCTTCCCAAGAGGGAAGCTCTTCTTCCGACAACAGTGGAATTTCTGGAGCGATACGGGATAATCCGGCTTTAATGATTTTATGAGCTACAATATCAGCCATAGTAACCGGTGAATCATCTTGCTTATGATCAACTTTCAGAGGATGTTCATCCTGATAAATTGTCATAATAGCCGCACCAGCTTCCTGAGCCAGTTGGCAGATTTGTTCTAACATCATACACCTCTGCGGTTAGTCATCTGTTATCATTTTAGACTATATTACCAATTGATCTTTTATTGGAACGGTAAGAATTTTATTACCCCTCTTAAAATAAAAACAACTGGATATACCTGCTCAAGTTACTGACAATCTGATGCAATCGCTATTATCTTCATGTTCTCACCAAGCACTTTTGCCCAATATGATGCCGTCATCTAACCCGTTGTACCACCAACAATTCATTCATTTAAGTTAAGCATTAAAAACCTTGTGTTAATATCCGCGACTTCGTTGTAAACCCTGGCACACCGCAAGCGCCACTAAAGACAACATGGCGGCTATCAGTAACGCCATAGCTTCCGAGATATGGATGACAGACTCCTCGCTGTGTTGCGTCAACAATGAAAAAAAAGCGACTCCTGCGGCAAACCCGACTTGACGCAACGTGCTGGTAAGAGCTGCCGCCAATCCTGAATTCTCAGGAGCAACATTGTCCATCACCAGCCTTGCCATCAATGGGTTAAGTACTGCCGCTCCCGTACCTAACAACAACAATCCAACCGCCAACAACCAAACATTCCCATCAACAACCGGACTAAAGATACCAGCCAACAGCACCAATCCAACCGTTAACATCAGGAATCCCTCGGTAGCTTGAAGATTGAAACGCTCGGCAATCCTCAATAAAGGTACCAAGGTTAACGGCAAAGAAAGCAATAGCATTGTCATAGCCAGATACAATGCATCAAAGCCCAATTTCACCGCGAAATATTGCGGTAACACCACAAATAAGCTCCAATAGGCGATAGAAAAAATAATCGGCAGAACCAATGAGATAACAAAGGCACCATTTTTAAGCTCAGGTAAACGTGTGAAACTACGCACAGAAAAATGGTGACACAGCCAAACGCTTATTCCCCCTAGAATAAGCAGCGTTGCCTTGATGATAGTGCCATTCTGACCCGGAAGCACTTGATCGATATATTGATACATGGTGACCAACAACAGAATCGCCGTCACTGGTAAGGTACTAAACAGAGAAACACGGCTTAACGCCCCACCGGCAGACAAAGTGCGGCCTTTTCTTTTCAACATCAAGAATACAACCAGCCCCCCTAAGGGCAAATTAAGTAACAATATCCATGACCAATCCAGCATCCTGATTATCAAGCCCCCTAAAGGCGGCCCCAAAGAAAAACTCAGCCCAAGTATCATTGACCAGGTTTTGAAAACCTGTGAACGGTTACTACTTCCCACGGGAAATAGAAGATTCAACAACGCCATCGCCGCTGTATTCAAAAAAGCGGCGGCAATGCCTTGAATTAAACGAACAAAGATAAAACTGCCAAGAGAAACACAACTAACGGACATATAAGAAGCAACAACGAACACCAACAAGGCGGAAATCAGTGTTCTCATGGCTCCCAGACGGTCAGTGATTATTCCGGCGGGTAATAGGAAAGCAGCAAAGCCTGCTGTATAAGAAATGCTGAGCCATGCTCCTTCTTTAACACCAAAACCAAGTTCAGTCGCGATCACCGGGATAGCAACCCCTAAGCCAGTTGTATCAAAACCAATCATAAAGGTGACGATCATGATGGCGATAAATATAGCTCTGTATTTCGTCTCTTGATTAGAAGAATTCATATAGTCCTATAATGTAAGAGGGTGAATAATAGCCACGCTTTTCCATACATAATTAATGTTTCAGACAACAATAATTCAGGGATCACTATCATCTGAAACATATGACAATATCGTGTCAATTTACCTAAGCAAGAATTGAACCTTCAAGATATTTGACCACATTGCGATCAATAAGGCATTCACACTGTTCATCCATCACACCAAGCGCCGTTATCCACATTTCCTCCATACGTGCCCTTGCCATTTCAGGACCCTTTTCATGCGCCAATAGTGCTAGCATGTAAGTTGTGCCAGAAACCGTATAACCAGCCATTTTGATTCGGGAACACTTCAACGACAGCTCAAGAGGAGATGCATTCATTTCCGCCAAGCTTTTGGCAACAAAGGCGTTTTTCTGGGCCATATCCTTAACATCAGGAGAATTCAAAAATTGTTCGCGGGCAGTTTCATTCTCAATCAGGTAACGTAACGAGCTCATCAGATGGAAACTTTCCATCGGTTTAATCACCGAGACATCGGTGCCATGCCAAATATCGAGGAGTGCCCACAGATCCATCTCTTTGACATTACCTGGCATGATTTTCTGACCGGTATTATGGCCTACAGCATCCAAATAAACATAGGCAGTGCTGGTCTCACTATTTTGGGAGAACGAATAAATTTTCGTATAATCCCCCGCCTTACTGATCCCTTTTTTCGTCAACATCACTTCCTCTGGTAAACGTCCCAACGTAACCACTCCATGAACATGATTACGCGAAAGGATAAAACCCACTTTTTCCAGCAAATTATGAGTCTGTTCCTTATCAAAATTACCGTTATTATCCCGCACACCCCATTGCCCATCCTCTGTTAACGCCAGACCAAAAGGATCGACAATCATCTTTACTGGCACGGAACCAATCGAAGCCAATATATTTTGCAGTGTTTCTTCAAATAATATTAAGCCCGCTTCAATATTATTATTTCTATTTGCCGACGAGATAAATCTCAGAGAAATATATTCTACTCCGAGTGTATTAGCGTGAATTATTCGGTTGGCAGCGCTACGCCAACCATAAGCAAAATAACCAGGTATCCCCTTTGTCGGATTACATTCTTCTTCTCCCAGATCAATACTAACATCAATAGCCTGTGCCATTCTTTTCGGGGAAATTCGGTATAGACTTTCAGAATTAATACGACGAGAAAAATAGGGTATTAATGGCGATATTTCAATTGCACTCATTTTAATTTCCTTTATATCAAGATAAAACTCCTGGCTTATTAATTCGCCAGACCTTTTCATAATCGTTGATGCAATGAATTAATTACACTATTCTTCAATATATTTAATAAATCAACATTATCTTTATAATAAAAACCAACAAAACATTATTTATTTGTTATTAAAGTTATTAGAAATAAAAAATACTTTAAAATGCTGAAATTCAGTCAAAAGTAAAAGTAAACAAGTGTTAACAAGAGAAAGGAAAAAGTGGAATCTAACCTTGCCAATGCGAAACAGTACTATGATCACAATTAAGATCTAGAAAGAACCCAAATAATGGTGACAATAGTATGGGATATCAGGACAAAAATAGTGTTACCGACAACATTCTTATTCATTTTTGAGGTGAAAACGAAAACTGATCAGGCCAAAAACCCTATTCAAAGAAACAACTGGGACATTGAGAAAAAGCCAGTTAATCGGCAACATACTAGCTGAAATTTTCGATAGTCTGAAAACACCGCCCACTTTATTAAATGGGTTTATCAGTAGTCTGAGGCGAATATACCGGCTATTTTTAATCCTACTTCTGGATAAAACTTACAGAATATCCAATAATTCCACCTCGAAAATCAGAGTGCTATATGGAGGAATCGATGCACCAGCGCCTCGCTCACCATAAGCCAAATTATAAGGGATATAAAGCTCCCATTTAGAACCGACAGGCATCAACGTCAATGCTTCAATCCATCCAGCAATCACACCATTCACCGGAAATTCAGCAGGTTCGCCACGCTGTACTGAGCTGTCAAACACGGTGCCATCAATCAGACGTCCGGTATAATGAACACGCACGCTATCAGTACGAGCAGGAATTGCACCATCCCCCTGTTTTAGAACAGAAAACTGTAAACCGGATTCAGTGATGCTTATACCATCACGCTGAGCGTTTTCTGCCAAAAACTTCTGACCCTCTTCTGCCATAACTTGCTGACGTTCACGACGCACACCATCCGCACGTTCATGCATTTCACGTAAGGCACGATGTAGTATATCAACCGGCACCGCTGGAGAATGATTTTCCAGCGCATCACACAACCCTGCTAACAGCGCTTCAGGTTCCAGACCTTGCAGGCCAGACTCCAGTAATTGCTGACCAACTTGCAAGCCAACTCCATAACTTGCTTGTGCCTCGATAGAATCAAAAGAAAGTTTTGCCATGAAAATACCTGTGATCAAATTAAATTAGGTTCGTAAGCATAACAGCGCTATGCAGTAGGGTAAACCGAAGATATCACTAGAAAAATACATGTCGACAAAATATATAAGAGCTAATAATCGATATAATTCTAAGTAGCATATTCATTCCTTAAAGGTTACAATATAAAAATTCAATTTTTATATATTTTTACTTATAATTGATTATATGAATGAAATATTTTTTATATAAAATTAATTTTATTGCAAATATTATACGACGAGGAAAATCTTATGAATACATTATTTAATGAGATTTCATCTGAAATTAAAAAATCCAAAACCATGCCAGAATTAGAAAAGAAGCTGTTAAACGCGATAAATTATCTGGGTTTTGAATTCTACTCAATTTATCAGGAAGAAAAATACCCATTCACGACTAAAAAATATGTCCTAATAACCAACTTAAATATAGAAAATGCAAATAATTATAATCAAGATAATAATCACGACAGCGACCAGTTAATGAATGGCGATTACACTTTCTCTATTCCGTCAATTTGTAATGATAAAATATCAGAAAACGCTGATTTTATGATTGAAAAATCAAATCCAAATAAAAATGAAGTTAAAAATAGTCTTTCAATCAAAATTAAAGGTTATCATGGAGAAAGGTCAATTTTTTCAGTTGCCAGAAAAGAAGGCACCATTTCCCACAATGAAATACTTAATAAAGCAGGAATGTTAGGCATATTGGCAAATGAATGCATAAAAACATTCAATAATCTAAAAAACAAAAAGGATAAGATCATTGTTCCAACTCTCTCTACCAGAGAGGTTGAAGTCATAAGATGGACTTGTGAAGGAAAAACTTCTGCTGAAATAGCCGATATACTGGATATTTCGACAAGAACAGTTAATTTCCACATTAACAATATCATGGAGAAATTAGTGGTTCCCAATAAAGTCGCGGCAGTTGCTAAAGCAATAGCATATAATCTAATTATATAACAATTAGAGCCGAAATAAGGCTCTACCCATACGAAATTACAAAATATAATTAGACAATATATCCCTCCATGCATCATTAATTTCATTCATCAGGGATTCACATTTGACGTGCCCATCATTAATATGCACACAAACGTAACCACAGAAATCATTATTGCTTTTTGGTGTTTCGTAAACTAATGAATTCTTCTCTAAATTAATTTTTATTGCAATAATTTCGTAATATAATTTACTTAGAATATTATCAATAGATGCTAGTAATACTTCATTAATTTCTGTTTTATCGAATTTATCATTAATCTTTCCATCTTTACCTGCCAGCAAATTAATCAAAAATGCTCTCCCCTTCGCTTCAGGCAATATCATCCGATCACTAAATCCTTTGACTAAATGGTCAACCCAAATTTCCTGTAAATTTATACCATATACCCGGTTAGCCATATCCCAAATACGCATACCCGCAGGTCTACGATTAGTTTCAACCAGAAAAGTTTCTCCCGTTTTACTCTCCTGCTTAATCTCATTATGGAATGCACCAAGAGTTTGCCCTGAGATCAGATTCATTGCCTGCCCTGCTTTATGTAATGCAATCGTATTTCCGCCATCACATTGCGCCGGTACTATTTGCCCTATTTCAACAGGATATTCCCCTTTCTGAGAAACTTTTTGCGTTAAAAACGCCATACAGCCAATACCATCATAAGAATATTCTGTATCGAAAATAATAAGCTCTTCTGCAAGAACTTGATTACCTCCTGATTGCTCAACAGATTGAACAAAAGCCGTTGGGATTTTACTTCTATCTTTAACCGCAACCACTCCTATATTTGCTCGACCACAATTAGGCTTAATAATCACACCATACGGAACAGAGTCATAAAGTTCTTCTAATTCTTTAATCTCATTAATGAAAGTATATCGAGGTGTCTTAATATGTTGTGCCGCAAGCAGTGGTAATATCCGAGTTTCTTGTTGGCGGAATTGATATTTTTCAATACCCGCAAAACTTAATTCGGGATCATCACCATAAACATTTAATTTTTTCGCGATAACAGCAGCATACCCAGATACCGCATCCATAAAGGGGAGAATAGCCGCACATGTCATATTAAGTTCACCAAGAATTGCCATCACACTATCAACATAATTTTCTGTTCGTACAGGAATATGATAGACAAATGATGTAATATCTTTCTCCTCACCGGACAACATATCGCTAATAATCACCAACTCAAGGGAGTAATGAAATCGAATATAATCGCGAATATTAACGATTTCACTCAGCCTTGCCGGAAGATAATCAAGCACTAACAAATATTTTTTTGAACACATATTTCATCCATTATTGACTATTATGCAGATTAAATTTAAGTGAACGATAAGGATTAATAATAACAAACATCAATAGAACAAATGCAGAGAATATCAGATAAATACTATTGTAGGAAAAATAGTTCAGTAAGTTAGCACAAATGAAACTAGTTAAAGGTGTCGCTAACTGATTCAAAACCAGCACCACACCAAGATACTGAGAAAAACGCTGCTTCGGAATAAGACTTGCTCGATAAGAGCGAGAAAAAAGATTAAAACAACCTTCCGCACCAATGACCAGTAAGAAACCTAATGTGTAAACCACAAATAACGGCCCGGTAGCAAATAGTGTCAAACCACATAAAGCAATCAGAAAAGCCGTTACACCAACGATACGCACATCAAAAACTCGGCATAATTTTGGCGCAATAAAAAATACACAACAATTCACCAACCCCGCATAAGCCAAAAGTTGAGCATAACTCCCCTCTGGCTGTGAAAAAACGCTGGTGATAACATAAACTGCCGTTGACAGAATAGCACCTTGCATCACATTCATCAGAAATGTCAGGCCAATGACGCGTAACAAGGATGGGTTTCCCATCAAGAATTTAAAAATGGCCGGCAGATTATAACCTTCTCTATTAGAGTGTTCTTCAATCTGGTTTTTCCTTTGTAGCTGAAACCATATCAAGCTACTAATCAGAAAAGGAAAAAATGCAAATGCAAATACCGCATAAACACTAAATTTATAAACCAACAAACCGACAACCGCCGGGGCTGCAATATAGGTAAACTGTTCAACAAACTGTAAACGAGAGTTAACAGAAGGTAATTCTATTGCACTTATGTTTTTAGAGACAAAACCTTCAAGGTTGACATATCCCGCCCCACTAAAAAAGGATAAAACACATGAGAGAGGAATAATGATATATACGATGCTATTATCAGAATATATAAATGAAAGAATAAAAAGAAATAAGCAAACTAATGATCGAAGAATATCACTCAGGAATAACATAACCAACGTATGTATCCTGTCGCCCATCCAACCAGAAATAGGGAGTGAAATCACCCTGAATAGCCGCTCAAGCCCAAAAGCAAAAGATGAAAGTGAAGCACTATTAGTTGAGGTATATACTAATACAGGCACAGCGAACATAACAAATGCTTCTGAAAAAACAGAAAAAAAGCGAGCCAGTATGATCCTATGTATCATTAATATTACCTCAACCTTATTATCTATCCCAATAGGCCATTTTATTTATCAATTCGGCTCTGAGCAAGACTGAAACTGATTCCATCAATTATGCCTACTGGGATAGATTTTTACTTGCAATAATTAATGAACAGATTTAATCAAATAATTCCCCAAAACTAAATAATCAATATTTGTTTTCATGAAAGTTTTAATGGCATCATCAGGAGAACAAACGATCGGCTCACTATCGTTATAAGAGGTGTTCAGCAACAAAGGAACACCGGTTTTCCGATAAAATGCCTCAATCAACAGGGCATAATCTGGATTTGATGCACTATCTACCACCTGAACTCTAGCAGTACCATCTTCGTGAACCACTGCCGGAATTTTCGATGCCTGATCCACTTTAGCATCCATCGCTAACAACATATATTTTGCAGCTTCCGGTAATTCTTTCCGAACATGGAACCAATCAGCAACATGTTGACGCAATACACTAGGCGCAAATGGTCTAAACATTTCACGATGTTTAACTTTACGATTCATTAAATCCCGAATATCTTTATTTCTCGGATCGGCCAATAAACTACGATTACCTAATGCCCGCGGCCCAAATTCCATCCTCCCCTGGAACCAACCAACGACATTATTTTCGGCCAGCAAGTCTGCGACGACTTCATGAATATTCTCTTCATATGTCCAGTCCAAACCATGCGCTTTCAAGCTACGTTGGTAATCATCTTCACTATATCCCAGACCCCAATAGGTATGAGTCAGAGGATAGCGTTGATTATTTCCAAGAATCTGATGCCAGATAAATAGTGCGGCACCAGTAGCCGTCCCGCCGTCATGTGCGGCAGGCTGAACAAAGATATCTTCGATATCCAACTCTTCATATAGTCGCTTATTCGTAATGCAGTTTAACGCCACACCACCCGCAAGACAGAGCTTATTCGTTGCTGTTTCCTGCAAATAATGACGAGCCATATTTAGCACGATTTCATCAGTTATTTGCTGGAGAGAAGCGGCGATATCATAATATTCCTGCGCAACTTCACCACCTGGCACTCTCTTCGCAATACCAAACAGGGATTCTAAGTGAGAAAAATCTTGGCTGCGGAAATTGAGAATGGAGTTATCGATCGTAAACTCACCTTTCTCATAAATTTTGACGAATTGCTGGAACGCCGGCATAAAACCTTCAGGCTTACCGTAAGCAGACATTCCCATTACCTTGCAGGCATCGTATACAGAGAAACCCAGGAATTCTGCCAGTTTCTCCCACATAAAACCAATTGAATGAGGGTATTCAATGGTTTTAATTTTTTCCAAACTATTACCATTTCCCAGATATACCCCTGCGGTATTATCCTCTCCAACACCATCAAGCGATAAGGTTAACGCTTTATCAAATGGCGAAACAAAATAAGCAGATGCCGCATGTGCTGTGTGATGCGGAACCCAATGAAATTGACCACGGAATCCCATTGATTGTAAAATTTCTGGTACTGAAGTAGTTTTACGATAGAAAATAGATTCACCCGAGACACTTCCCCAACTTCCTTCATGGGTGGCTTCATCAATAAAGATTGATTTTCTTCGTTCTATCGGATCGATAGAAAACCCAATATGACTCACATCTTCCAAGCTAATACCCGCAAAGTCTAATGCAACTTCAATAGAAGCCAATGGCAATTCATCGGGATTATCAATATTTGCTGGTTTTCCGTGTTTTCTTCTATTTAAACGCTCTTCTTCAATGGCAAAGATAGTTTCTCCATCTTTTAATAAGCAAACTGCTGACTCATGGTAAACTGAATTTATACCTAAAATATACATAGCTAATTATCCTCCCATATAATTATTTAATTTTTAATACTAAGCAGCGAAGACTACCACCACTCTTTAAGAATTCACTCATATCACATTTAACCACATTGTAACCATAATTATTTAATTGACGCTCAACCTCTATAGAACAATCATGCATGAGAATATCTTTACCTATTGGGATATTATTACAGACAAATAATTCTTTAGCGTCATGTTCTGATATTGAGATCCGGCGCTCAAATGTTTCAATAATATAATTTTGGCTCTCTTTAGTAAATGCTTCTGGATAGTAAACAACTGTATCTTTGTCAATAAATGAGAATGCCAGAGCTACATGAAAGAAAGTTTTATCCTGAATATGCAGCTCACCTTTAACTTTAAGTTCTGGATAGACTTTCTGAATCTTATTTATTGCTTCTTTATCTGAGCGAGGGCCATAACCAAATATGATATCATTTTCCCAATAGATAACATCTCCAAGCCCTTCAAAATAGATACCTTCATCAACACGATGTATCTCATAACCTAGATTTTCCAGGTAATCGATATAATACTGGCTTTCCCCTTGGCGTTCAGCGTGCCGGAAATTACTAGCAAGGAATTTATTATTATGCACCATACCGCAATCACCTGAGAAAGTCATATCAGGCAAACCATTAACAGGATCAATAGTGCGAATAGTGATGCCACGTTCAGTCAACCGTTCATAAAGAAAATCCCATTGTTGCTGTGCTAGTTTTTTATTGACTCTATTATTAGGGTCCATCCAATCATTAATAACGTATTCAATATCGTAGAAATCCGGTTTACACATTAATAATTCTTTAATCATAATATTTGCCTCATCTTAGATTTAGCACTTTGCTTAGTATGGATATTAAATATTTTTGCGAATCCCTCTGCATCGTTTTGACTATATAAATGCCCACAATTATATATTGCTAAATTATCATCATAGATAGTTGTCTTTGAAGTGCGGGAACAAACGTTGGCATATTTATAGCCTAATTCAAGCTTAATCTCACCATTGACATGTTGATTCATGCTATCAATAAAATGGTTTAAATGAGTTAATAAAGGATCATACCAAAGCCCAGAATAAACTAATTCAACCCATTTTTTATCGATTATCTCTTTGAACCAATTCTCGTTACGATTACTACAGTAACATTCCAAATCACGATGAGCGGTAATTAAGATATGTGCAGCAGGTGATTGATAAATTGCGCGTGTTTTCAAACCGACAATGCCATCTTCAACAATATCAAAAATGCCAATTGACTGTTTTTTACCAATTTTATTTAATATTTCAATAATTTCATATAATGATTTTTTCTCGCCGTCGATCGATATCGGTATGCCATTCTCAAAACCTAATGACAAAAATATTGGCTCAGTGGCTGATAGTGCATCCTCAAATAATTTCTCTTTGACATCTTCAGGGATTAACATTTCTGGCTCTGCCAATGGTCCACATTCGACACTGAATCCCCATATATTTTCACTGGTAGAATAAGGGTTATTACAACCAAATTCTTGAGGAATACCATAATTCATAGCATAACTATTTACGACACTTTCGTCGTATTTAAAATCTCTCAACGAAGCAATAGGTATTTTATTCAGAATTTCTATATTCATATCCATTCTGACTTGATCATTACCTCTGAATTGATGAGCAATATAATCAATATTGAGCTCATTGGCTACTTCAACTGCCGCCTCCGCAATCGCAGGCCGGGAAAGTGCAGCACTGAGAAAATAACCATTTTGATAAATAGCATTCGCTTTTATCGCTTTTGTCAGGAAATGTTCAGCATATTGCGCCCGATAATCTTTATAGATAAATTTATCAGCGCCCGCAACCATGCATTCCAGTTCAATATCTTCAATGTCTCTTACCTGTCCTTCATCAATATAAAGAGCAATCACCTCTTTATACTTAGATTTAAGACTTCTTATGATAAGAGGATTATAGAGGCGATTATAGTAAATCACCAAAACACGATCAGAACTCATTTAATACGCACCCCATGTTTGTAATAATTTCTTCTAGCTGAGGTTCTGTTTTACTTTCCTCAACTAATTCTGAGAAATTATTTTCAAATAACCAAGTATCATTATAAATTGTGTCGATATAACGTTCTCCACTATCAGGAATAATGACAACAATATTATCTCCAGGTTTAAAATCATCCAGGTGATTTAATGCTGCGCTTACCGCACAACCTCCCGTTCCACCAATTAAAATACCTTCATTTCTGGCTAATTTTCTTGCTATCCGAAATGCATCAATATCTGCAACCTTCAAGGTAATATCGATGTTGTTACGCTCCAGAATAGAAGGTATAAACGTCAGTCCCTCGCCCTGTACTAGATATTTCCCTTGTTCACCACCGAAAATAACTGATCCAACCGGTTCAACACCATAAATTCGCACCTGTGGATTTTTCTCTTTCAAATAACGGGAAATCCCGGTAAGTGTTCCACAACTGCCTGCCGTCGCAAAACAAGCAGTCAAATTATTGCCAAAAGTTTCATACAACTCACGCCCCGTGGAATGATAATGTTCATCAGGATCAACCTGATTTTCAAATTGCATGGGGCTAAACGCATTCGGATAGGCTTTTATAATCTCTCTAGTTAAATCAATACGATATTTGACAGTATCCGTTCCCGCTTCAAATTCTGGCAGGAAAATAATTTCCGCACCAAATGCTTTTATTTTATCGCGCTTCGCTGCCGGTACCATACGGTCCAAGACAGCAATAAATCGATAACCTTTAACAGCACACGCCATTGCCAAACCAATTGCCGTATTGCCCGATGATGGTTCAATAACCACCATGCCTGGTCTTAATTCTCCCTGAGCCTCTGCCCTTTCCAACATTGCAGCCGCAATGCGATCTTTAATACTCCCACTGGGGTTAATATTCTCCATTTTGAGAAAGACATTAATACCTTTAGTGTATCTACCATTCAACATAACTACTGGAGTATTACCTATAGTTTGTAATATGTTTTTACCTAGTTTCATACCAGTTTTATCCCTTATGTCCGGGTTAATATGAAGAACATATAATGATGATAAGGTATTTTTATTAATAAATAAGTAAATCAATTCAATATATAATGCACCTATTAATTTATTAATGAAACAATTCACTTTATAAATAATTATGGAGAATAACTTCATGCCTATTAACAATAAGCACATTTATTTGTGTTCTCACACAAGGGTTAATTAACAAAAATGATAATTATAAAATTACACTTAAAAGTCTACTGTCAACTCTGACAGTTATATCAATAAAATCTCATATAAATTTTTGATATTATCGTTCAATAATAAGGATATATATTATCATCATTAAATATTCTTATATAAACTCATATGAAATAAATTATTATAATGACAAATAACCGTGACTATATAAGAATATATTTCTAATTATTATGAAATAATCATACATGTAATTAACCAGATTTATACGTATATATATCAAAATATGCAATAAAAATTCTCATATCACAACAGAATTAACAATAACGATATTATCTGATAATAAGAAATACGAATTGGATTATTTATAGATAATAATCTGATAATGAATAATATTTTTGCTATAAAAAATGCAAAATCAACAATGATAAAAACAGAAAAAAGACAATATTATAGAAGAATAAGCAAGAGAAACTATGATTCTATAAACGACAAAATAAGGGAAATAAATGTAAAATAAATCAGATTAATACCCAATTACTGGGAATTATCGACAAAAATCTTATGGACTAGCGAGAGAATAGTCAGTCGAGGCAATAAAAAACGCCGGCATTGCCAGCGTTTTTTACTTGTTAGCATCAGTTAATCAGGGATTAAGCTTCAGCAACAATGTTAACGTTCAATTTAGCGAATACATCGCTGTGTACCTGGAAATTAACTTCGTGTTCACCAGTAGTACGCAGAACGCCATTAGGCAGACGCACTTCGCTCTTAGAGACTTCAACGCCTGCGGCAGTAACTGCATCAGCGATATCACGAGTACCGACAGAACCGAACAGTTTACCTTCGTCACCCGCTTTAGAAGCGATAGTAACGGAACCCAGTGCATTGATTTTCTCAGCGCGAGCTTCTGCTGTTGCCAGAACGTCAGACAATTTAGCTTCCAGTTCAGCACGGCGAGCTTCGAAAAATTCGATGTTTTTCTTAGTTGCAGGAACAGCTTTGCCCTGTGGTACTAAGTAGTTACGGGCATAACCCGGTTTAACGTTAACTTGATCACCCAGGCTACCCAGGTTTGCTACTTTATCAAGCAGAATAATTTGCATTACCTTATCCTCTCAGAGTCGTTAATGGACTGTGCCGATTACTGATGACGATCAGTGTAAGGCAACAAAGACAGGTAGCGCGCGCGCTTGATAGCACGAGCGAGCTGACGCTGGTATTTTGCACGGGTGCCAGTGATACGGCTTGGTACAATTTTACCGCTTTCGGTGATGTAGTTTTTCAGCGTAGCGATGTCTTTATAATCAATCTCTTGAACGCCTTCCGCGGTGAAACGGCAGAACTTGCGACGACGGAAATAACGTGCCATTTGGCTAGTCTCCAGAATCTATCAATTCAATCTGCTCGGCATGAAGAACCAGTTTGTTAAGACCATTGCGACCTTGATGGCAACTAATGAATCCTGAAACGGTTAATCGACTGCCGACCGTTATACTGTGAGTTAAAACTTGTAACAATTGTCCGCTGGCAATAACGGGCATTCTGCACCATGCTTGCCTGCTCAGACCGGCTTCCTGTTGCTGTGAACGGTGCTCAAGCACAAACTGGCAATGAGGAATGCCGGCAGGACTGACTTTTCGAATGGGGACTTTGCACACTGTGCCAGAAAGCACCAAACGATTCGTTGTCACAGTTATTACTCTTCAGAATCCCCAGCTTCTTCAGCATCCATATTGGCGTCTTCCAGAGAGTAGTCACGGCTGCGACGTTCATCTTTGGCTTTAACCATTGGAGATGCTTCAGTTACCGCGTGCTTAACGCGCATAATCATGCTGCGGATAACGGCATCGTTGAAGCGGAAGTTAGTTTCCAGCTCATCAATCACTTCCTGCGGCGCTTCAACGTTCATCAGAACGTAGTGAGCTTTGTGCAGTTTGTTAATTGGGTAAGCCAGTTGACGGCGGCCCCAGTCTTCCAGACGGTGAATCTGACCTTGCGCGTTAGCGATAGTCGCACTGTAACGCTCGATCATGCCCGGAACCTGTTCGCTTTGGTCAGGATGGACCATAAAAACGATTTCGTAATGACGCATTAGAATTGCTCCTTACGGATTATTCAGCCTCCTGTCAGGGTCAACCGCGGCCCGTGGAGGCAAGGAACTTGTTTAAGTGCGGCTGAAAAATTGACGCGTAACTATACCTACCCTACATCAAAAACTCAAGGAATGAACAATGCAAAAACACTTTTGTTTCATAATGTCAGATAAGTGAGTTACAACGAGCCGCGCTGACGCACCGCTTCAAACAGGCAAACTCCCGTGGCAACGGACACATTCAACGATGAGACAGAGCCCGCCATTGGGATGCTAATCAATTCATCACAGTGTTCGCGAGTCAGGCGACGCATACCTTCCCCCTCCGCCCCCATCACCAATGCCATAGGACCCGTTAGTTTGCTCTGATACAATGTATGATCAGCTTCTCCCGCTGTACCTACCACCCAAATATTGTTCTCCTGCAATAAACGCAAAGTACGGGCAAGGTTGGTGACACGAATAAGTGGTACGTTCTCCGCAGCACCACATGCCACTTTCTTTGCCGTGGCATTAAGCTGAGCGGAACGGTCACGAGGAACAATAACAGCATGTACACCTGCTGCATCAGCACTACGTAAACAAGCCCCCAGATTATGGGGATCTGTCACACCATCAAGCACCAACAAGAAAGGGGTTTCCACTTGTGCCAGTAAGTCCGACAGGTCGTTTTCTTGGTACTGACGCCCCGGCTTCACTTTAGCAATAATTCCCTGATGTACCGCACCTTCCGTTTGATTATCCAGCCACTGACGATTTGCCAGTTGGATAGTCATTCCGATGCTTTCCAGCGCATGAATCAATGGTGTCAGGCGGCGATCTTCTCGTCCTTTCAGGACATAAATTTCGATAAAACGCTGAGGATCACGCTCCAATAAAGCTTTAACGGCATGAATACCGTAGATAATTTCACTCATAATCTTCTTATTTTCACTGTCATACAGCACTGACGAATACTGTGAGCCTATGCGGTAAGCTCCATCTATTCAGTGGGAGATTAAAATATTTAGGCTATCCCGCAACAGGATAGCCCTTTGATTATTTATCTGCGCTTTTCTTAGCCCGTTTAGCTTTGAATTTAGCGGCAATTTTCTGAGTCTTGGCAGAAAGCGTCTTACCCTTTTTCTTTTCCCCTTTAGGCTTATCCGCCGATCGCTTTTTACGAACAGCGCTGCCATCAGGCTCAAAGTGGGTCTCTTTACGGTAACCACGCCCTTTTTTATTACTGCTTTCGCGACCAAGTTCTACTTTTTTCGCTTTATCGCGTGCTGTTTTGCCTACATTCCGGGCTTTTCTGGCGGTAGAAAGCAGCTTAAAGTCAATATTACGTTCATCCATATGAACCGCTTCCACACGAATTTCAACTTCATCCCCTAACCGGAAAGTTTTACCCGAGTATTCACCCACTAAACGCTGGCCAACATTATCGAAATGATAATAATCATTACTCAATGTGGAAACATGCACCAAGCCGTCAATAAACAGATCATTCAAGCGAACAAAGAAACCAAAACCTGTCACACTGGTAATAATCCCAGTAAAAGTATTGCCCACCTGATCTTGCATAAAATCACACTTAAGCCAATCGGCAACGTCTCTCGTCGCTTCATCTGCGCGACGCTCTGTCATAGAGCAGTGTTGACCCAGTTGCAGCATCTGTTCCACATCACTGTGCCATCCCCCGGTCGGTGTTCCACCTTGCTCAACAATATCTTGCTGTTTCGCCAGCAGATATTTAATCGCTCGATGCAATACTAGATCAGGGTAGCGACGAATAGGTGAGGTAAAATGCGCATAAGAATTTAATGACAGACCAAAGTGCCCCCGGTTTTCCGGATCATAAATTGCCTGTTTCATTGAACGCAGTAATAAGGTTTGCAATAGTTCATGATCCGGGCGTTCAGCCACTTGATGCATCAATTGAGCATAATCCTTTGGTGTTGGTTGCATACCACCAGGCAACGTCAATCCCAATTCGCCGAAAACCGTGCGCAAGTTAACAATGCTCTCTTCTTTTGGCCGATCATGAATACGGTAAAGTACCGGCTCGCCATTTTTTTCCACGAAACGCGCCGCAGCAATATTTGCCAGAATCATGCACTCTTCAATCAGCTTATGAGCATCATTACGAACAATCGGTTCAATTCGCTCAATACGACGTTCAGCATTAAAGATAAACTTCGCCTCTTCTGACTCAAACGAGATTGCGCCACGTTGCTCACGGGCATTTTCCAATGCCTGATACAACTCATGTAAATGCTCAATATGCTGAACCAGTGGCTTGTAGTGCTCACGCAGCTCTTCATCGCCCTGCAACATACGCCATACTTTGGTATATGTCAGACGGGCGTGAGAATTCATGACGGCTTCGTAAAATTTATAAGATGATAATCGCCCCTGCGCTGAAACCGTCATCTCACACACCATACAAAGGCGATCAACCTGTGGATTCAGGGAACAAAGGCCATTAGAAAGCACCTCCGGCAACATGGGGACAACCTGAGATGGGAAGTAAACCGAGTTACTCCGGTTACGTGCTTCGGTATCTAATGCGGTTTGCGGGCGCACATAATAACTGACATCAGCAATAGCAACCCATAAACGCCAACCACCACTTCGCTTCCTTTCACAATAAACGGCATCATCAAAATCACGGGCATCTTCACCATCGATTGTCACCAACGGCAAAGCACGCAGATCAACACGGCCTTTTTTCGCCGATTCTGGTACCTGTTCATCCAAAAAAGCAATCTGGTTTTCCACCTGTGGCGGCCAATTGTGGGGAATTTCATGAGTACGCAGGGCAATTTCTACTGCCATATTCGTTCCCATCTTTTCACCCAACACTTCAACTATTTTACCGACAGCTTTTGTGCGGCGCGCCGGGCGTGTAATCAACTCGACCACCACCACATTTCCCATGCGAGCACCACCGCTTTCATCCTTCGGGATCAGGATATCAAAGCTCAAACGACTATCATCCGGCACGACAAATCCCATACCAGAGTCAAGAAAATAGCGGCCGACAATCTGGCTGGTCTTAGGCTCCAATACACGAACGATACGCGCTTCATTACGCCCTTTGCGATTCTGAGGCAATGGTTGTGCCAATACAACATCACCATGAATAGCCATTTTTAACTGCTCAGCAGAGAGATAAAAATCATCTTTGTGGCCTTCTACTCGCAGAAAACCATAACCATCTCTATGCCCAATAACCGTACCTTTCAATAAATCTAATCTTTCCGGCAAGGCATAGCATTGGCGACGAGTGAAAACCAGTTGACCATCCCGTTCCATAGCTCGTAAACGACGACGTAACGCTTCAATATCTTCATCGTTAATCAGATTCAGTTCTTGCGCCAGTTCCTGGCGACTTACCGGTACAGTATGTTTAGCAATAATGTCTAAGATGTACTCGCGGCTTGGAATGGGTGATTCGTATTTTTCTGCTTCGCGTCCCAAAAAAGGATCTTGTGACATGGCTGTTCCTCCGTTGTCATCAGCAGGCTGTTTGCGCCATTTCTTCATTCGGTCAGAAGCAGCTTATAAAGGGGAATATTATCTTCAATCATATCAGCTAAAGTATGCTTATCCAGCTCTTCTAAAAACCTTTCTATTGCCTGATTTAAGACTACCTTCAGACGACACGCAGACGTGATATGGCAAGATTCCTGACTACAGTTAACCAATGATAATGGTTCGAGAGCGCGAACAACATCGCCAATTCTGATATCCTTCGCAGGCTTACCTAAACGGATACCGCCGTTTTTACCACGAACCGCAGCCACAAATCCTAAGTGGCTCAATTGGTTAATAATTTTTACCATGTGGTTACGAGAAACACCATAAATATCAGTGACTTCAGAAATACTGGTCATCCGGCTTTGCGGTAAAGAAGCCATATAAATTAGCGCACGCAAGCCATAATCTGTAAAACTCGTTAACTGCACATCAACCTCTGGATAATAAGATATAAATTAATATATCCGAGAACAAACTGAAAAAATAAGCATTTGTTCAAGTTATATGCCATGAATCGGCCAAAATCATGTTAATCCCCTAATCATTAAGCAAAAAAGGCCACAATAAATAGCAAAAAACCGGGCTGAAAAGCCCGGCTTTACCCGATCATAGGTACCATCAGGCATCAAACGGATCACGCAGAATGATAGTTTCTGAACGATCCGGACCCGTAGAAATAATATCAACTGGAACGCCGGTCAACTCTTCTACACGTTTGATATAGTTCAATGCCGCCTGAGGCAATTTGCTATGCTCTTTCACGCCGAAAGTGCTTTCACTCCAGCCAGGCATGGTCTCATAAACAGGCTCAATACCTTCCCAGTCATCCGCAGCCATAGGTGTCGTTTCAATCACACTGCCATCAGGCATACGGTAACCAACACAGATTTTTACTTCTTTCAAACCATCCAATACGTCCAGTTTGGTCATACAGAAACCTGACAGTGAGTTGATCTGTACTGCACGGCGGATGGCAATGATATCCAGCCAACCAGTACGGCGGCTACGCCCCGTAGTCGCACCAAACTCTTGGCCTTTTTCGCGCAAGTAACCGCCAGTTTCATCAAACAGTTCGGTTGGGAATGGACCTGCGCCGACACGAGTAGAGTATGCTTTGATGATCCCCAAAACATAATCAACATAACATGGACCTAAACCAGAACCTGTTGCAACGCCACCCGCAGTCGTGTTGGAAGAGGTCACATATGGGTAGGTACCGTGGTCAATATCCAACAACGTGCCCTGCGCACCTTCGAACATAACCAATTCACCTTTCTGAGTCGCTTTATACAACAAATCAGAAACATCGACGACCATACCCGTCAGAATATCGGCAACCGCCATGATTTCATCCAGAGTTTTCTGGTAATCAACCGCCGGTTCTTCGTAGTAGTTAACCAGTTGGAAATTGTGATATTCGATAATTTCTTTCAGCTTAACCGCGAACGTTTCCTTATCAAATAAATCACCAACCCGCAGACCACGACGAGCAACTTTGTCTTCATACGCAGGACCAATACCACGACCGGTTGTACCAATTGCTTTTGCACCACGCGCTTTTTCGCGGGCATTATCCAATGCAACATGATATGGCAGAATAAGTGGACAAGCTTCTGAAATGAGCAGACGCTCGCGAACAGGAATACCACGGGATTCTAACGCGTTCATCTCTTTCATCAGCGCATCAGGCGCTAATACGACGCCGTTTGCAATAATACTGATAACATTTTCACGCAAGATCCCTGATGGGATTAAGTGGAGAACGGTTTTTTCACCGTTGATAACCAGTGTATGACCAGCATTATGGCCCCCTTGATAACGAACAACATACTTAGCTCGTTCAGTCAGCAAGTCGACGATCTTGCCCTTGCCCTCGTCACCCCATTGGGTGCCCAATACGACAACGTTCTTACCCATTTCAAAATTCACTCGGTTGCTTAAAAATGGATTCTAACATCTCATCCCACACCTTTCAGTAATTTTTATCACATCCGTTATTTTTGTTAGACACCAGACATGATAAGGCCCGCCGGATGCGGGCCTATAGATTCAGCTTCTATTAGTGCTGAACTGCACGCTTTTCAGGTGCTTTCATATAGCGGAAGAAATCAGCTTCTGGGCTTAATACCAGAACATCTTTCCCATCTTCACCAAAGCTTTTCTCGTAAGCACGTAAGCTACGGATAAAGGCATAGAAATCTGGCGCTTGGCTGAATGCATCAGCAAACAGTTTAGCGGCTTCTGCATCACCAGAACCACGCAAAGTCAGCGCTTCACGCTCCGCTTTTGCCCGGATTTCAATAACTTGTTTATCTGCTGCTGCACGCAGTTTCTCTGCTTCTTCCAAACCTTGTGAACGATGACGGCGAGCTACCGCTTCACGCTCAGCGCGCATACGCTGGTAAATCGCTTCTGAAACTTCCAATGGTAAATTGATCTGTTTGATACGTACATCAACAACTTCAATACCCAATGCCGCCATACTGTTCGGATTGATAGCAAGTTGTTTATCTGCTGTTTCTTGCTCTACACGAGCCGCGGCCGATGCAATAGCATCATCTGCTTCAGTTGTAGTCGCTGTCTCTTTATCCGTTGTACCTTTGTTCAGAGCATCGCGAACATCCGTAGTTAATTGACCACGGGAATCCGTTACGATACCACGAACATCCTTACGGCCAATCTCAGAACGCAGACGGTCACTGAATTTACGCTTTAACAATACTTCCGCTTGAGAAATATCACCATTGCCGGTTGCCAGATAATAACGGCTGAAATCGTTAATCCGCCATTTCAGGTAAGAATCAACTATCAGATCCTTATTTTCACTGGTCAAGAAACGGTCGGCCTGAATATCCATAGTCTGAATACGAGCATCTAGGGTTTTTACCGTTTCAACAAAAGGTATTTTGAAATGTAGCCCCGGCTCATAAACAATCGGCTTATTTCCCGCATCACGCAGAACCTTGCCAAAACGCAGTACAATGCCACGCTGTCCTTCCTGCACAATAAATAGAGAGACATAGAGAGCAACTAATACTGCGACAATAACAAAGACTAATGATTTACGCATGATTATTATCTCCCTACCCTGATAATGTCATTACGCAGATTATCTGTTCGGTTATAATTCGCGCCCCGGCCTGAATTTGTAGGCAGAGTTGGACGGGTAACCCGCAGATCAGAAGCTACCGTATTATCTGATTGCACTGTTCCCTCTTTTTTAACACCAGAAGCATCGCCACGTAACATTTGCTCCAATGGCAATACCAACAAATTATTGTTGTTATCATTAACAATAACTTTGCGAGTACGGCTCAACACTTTTTCCATCGTTTCAATGTACAGACGCTCACGGGTAATTTCAGGCGCCTCTTTATATCTAGGCAGCATTTTGGCAAAGCTTGCCACTTCCCCCTGCGCTTCCAAGACTACACGAGCCTTATACGCTTTCGCCTCTTCAATGATACGTTGCGCATCACCTTTCGCACGTGGCAAAACTTCGTTCGAATAAGCCTCTGCTTCACGAATAGACTGCTGTTCATTTTCACGGGCAGCAATAACATCGTCAAAAGCGGCCTTAACCTCTTCCGGCGGACGAGCAGCCTGGAAGTTAACATCCAGCAAGGTTATTCCCATTCGATACGGAAGAATCGTCTTTTCCAACTCGCGCTGAGTATCATCACGGACAATCATACGGTTTGCCGTCAAGATTTTATCCATCGTATATTTACCAACAACGCCACGCACCGCGCTATCCGTTGCCTGACGCAAGCTATTATCAGGACTTGTCACGCTGTAAAGATAAGCGGCAGGATCAGTCACACGATACTGCACGTTCATCTCCACGCGAACAACGCTTTCATCTGATGTCAGCATCACGCCGGCGGTTGCCAATTCACGCACAGATTCCACGTTAACTGGAACAACTTCATCAATGAATGTCGGTTTCCAGTTTAGACCTGGCTGCACAATATGGTTAAACTTACCCAACCGGGTGACAACACCACGTTCTGTTTCTTTAATCGTATAAAAACCGCTAGCGGCCCAGATCACGACAACAGCAGCAGCGACAAGGCTAACAATACGCCCGCCAAATTTTGCCCCTTGGTCAGAACCATTACCGCCCTTGTTCCCACCAAAACCCCCGAGTTTACTGCTCAGCTTACGGAACAGATCGTCGAGATCAGATGCCCCACGGTTTCGACCACTTTTGTTCCCGCCGGAATTGCCGCTATTATTGCTGCTCCCCCACGGGTCGCGGTCTTGTCCGTTGTTTCCGGGCTGATTCCACGCCATGTTTTAGCTCCATTCTTTTATGATTGGTTTTTCAGGCCAAGAGCCTCTTATAAACAAGCCG
Source organism: Photorhabdus aegyptia (assembly GCF_000612035.1). Taxonomy (NCBI): domain Bacteria; kingdom Pseudomonadati; phylum Pseudomonadota; class Gammaproteobacteria; order Enterobacterales; family Morganellaceae; genus Photorhabdus; species Photorhabdus aegyptia. The sequence goes on from NZ_JFGV01000010.1 coordinate 87,495, forward strand.
ACTCTCAATCACATAAGTTTTCTGATATTCACCTGACAGGCGCATCAGACAACATAATCAAACAAATCCTGTTCTTGTTTGCATAGACGGCGCCAGTCAACAATCGGCATTCTCACTTCGATACCAACTTTACCGTCCTCTTCTATCCACTCTTTCTCTATGGCTTGCAGTTGATAGAAGCGGCTGCGTAAACGGCCTGCTTCCGGCGGCAAATGCAATTCGTAGTGTGCAATTTCACCCGAAAGACGCTCAGTTAACGCTTGTAACAATAACGGGATACCTTCACCGGTTTGCGCAGACAACCAAACTCTAACCGGTAAGTTATCTTCGTTGCGATCAATACGCGGAGTGAAGCTTTCCAGCATATCAATCTTATTCATCACCAACAGCACCGGAATTTGATGCGCTTCAATTTCTTCCAGTACGCTGTCAACAGCAGCAATATTTTCGTCGATGCGGCTATCCGCAGCATCAACAATATGCAGCAACAATGTTGCCTGCCGGGTTTCTTGCAATGTTGCTTTAAATGCCGCCACCAGATCATGAGGCAGATGGCGAATAAAGCCAACCGTATCAGCCAGCACCACCGTACCAACATCATTAACTTCAATCCGGCGCAACGTTGGGTCCAGCGTAGCGAACAATTGATCAGCCGCATAAACCTCAGCAGCCGTCATGCGATTAAACAAGCTCGATTTACCGGCGTTGGTATATCCCACCAATGAAACCGTCGGTATATCCGCTTTATTTCGCGCTTGACGCCCCTGTTCGCGCTGTTTCTCAACCCGGCTCAGACGACCCAAGATCTGACGGATTTTATCCCGTAATAAACGCCGGTCCGTCTCAAGCTGCGTTTCCCCCGGCCCTCTCAAACCAATCCCACCTTTCTGACGTTCAAGGTGAGTCCATCCCCGGACAAGACGGGTAGAAAGATGACGTAACTGCGCCAACTCTACCTGTAACTTCCCTTCGTGAGTCCGCGCCCGCTGGGCAAAAATATCCAGAATCACACCGGTGCGGTCGATAACTCGACACTGACAGAGCCGCTCAAGATTGCGTTCCTGCGCAGGACTGAGTGCATGATTAAACAACACAACATCAGCACCACTAGCCTGCACCGCCTCAGCAATCTCTTCCGCCTTACCTTCTCCAACAAAATATTTTGGATGAGGGGCTTTCCTGCTCCCCGTGACAATTTGCACAGGAACTACACCAGCAGAAGTTACCAGTGATTCAAACTCACTGAGATTATCTGTGTCTTTATCCTGCGAGAAAAAAACATGCACCACAACGGCTTGTTCGCCGCCTTCATAACGTTCAAACAAAGGTGCGACCTCTCAGGCTGAGTAAAAAACTACAGGAAAAAACATAGGTAAAACCCCCTACCTATGTTTTTCTTCATTCTATTACCGCTCTCAAGCTTATTCAGTGCCATCACTTTCCTGTTGTGCTGCCGGAGCAGAAACGCCACCAGAATGATAATTACCTACGCTCGCCCCTACACTCGTATTGCTACTGTGATGAGAAACTGGGCGGGAAGGTACAACAGTAGAGATGGCATGTTTATAAACCATCTGGCTAACCGTATTTTTCAGTAAAATGACAAACTGGTCAAAAGATTCAATCTGACCCTGCAATTTGATGCCGTTGACCAAATAAATAGAAACCGGGACCCTTTCACGCCGCAATGCGTTCAGGAACGGATCTTGCAAAGATTGCCCCTTAGCCATTCTATATTTTCCTTATTTTGTTGTTTTTAACTAAGAACCTAAAGGTTCGAAAAAATGAACTACTCAAAAATTGCGCTTTGGTACTCATCAATTGTACACAATCAATAAACCTATGCACTAACAACCTGCATAACTGTGCTTAAAGCTTGCTCTGGTTGAGAACTATCCAACCAATGAACCGGCTTCCAACCTCTGAGCCAAGTTATCTGACGCTTTGCCAACTGGCGCGTCGCACAAATACCGCGATAAATCATTTCATCGTAGTCAATTTCGCCGGAAAGATAAGACCACATCTGACGATAACCAACACAACGAATAGAAGGTAAATCCACATGCAAATCATGACGAGCATAAAGTGCTTTAACTTCCTCTTCAAACCCTGATTCAAGCATTTGATGAAAACGCGCTTCAATACGTTGATGAAGAACCTCACGTTCCACCGGTGCAATAGCAAATTGATGAACATGATAAGGCAGCGATTCTCCTGACAATTCAGTCAGTTCAGTGAGAGTCTTACCCGAAATAAGAAAAACTTCCAGTGCCCGAGAAAGCCTCTGTGGATCATTAGGATGAATTCTTAACGCCGCCACCGGATCAATCTTCTGTAATTGCTGATGCAATGCATCCCATCCCTGTTCTGCCGCCTGTTGCTCTATTTGCTCCCGAATAACTGGATCAGCAGAAGGCAAAGGCGATAAACCTTCAAGTAACGCCTTGAAATAGAGCATCGTTCCTCCAACCAACAGAGGAATACGGCCAGAGGCAGTAATTTCTGCCATTTCCTTCAATGCATCGCGACGGAAATCAGCAGCCGAATAAGGTTGAGAAGGGTCCAGAATATCGATTAAACGATGAGGCGCCAACGCTTGCTCTTCGGTTGTTGGTTTGGCGGTGCCAATATCCATTCCACGATAAATCAGCGCAGAATCAACGCTGATCAATTCCACTGGAAGATGCTGGCGTAAAGCGATAGATAAAGCTGTTTTGCCTGAGGCCGTCGGGCCCATAACAAAAATTGCCGTTGGTAGATGTTGAGTCTTCTGATCACTCATGAGTAAGAGATGCCACCACTGCTTGTAAATCAATTAATTGTAATAACCCATCTGGTGGAGATTTTACCAGTTGTGGGCAAAGACGCTCAACATCAGTTAATAACTGTACCGCCTGCGCAACATTCCACGTTTCATATTCACTGCCGATATGACAAGCAAGCCAAGTTACAATCTGTTCTGCCGATGCTGATGGCTGTTGTGCTAAATAACCTAGCAACTCAGGAATTAATTTAGGCAAATTTTGTTGACGTAATGGTAACGATACCGCACGTAGTGTCGCTTTTCCATGAGATATAGAGGCATCAATACCAAAAGAACCTAATAAGTCACTATAACGATTTAAAGCATCAGCTTCCTCTTTACTAAGAACGAGTTTCAGCGGTATCAACAGTGGCTGTGATTTCAGCCCTTGCTCTGTTGGTGTTAACTGTGCTCGCCTTAACCAGCGTTCAGCTACCGGCAAAGATAACAACCCAATTCCCAATGGGGATTCAATCAGAGCATAGCACGATGAATATATACTCAATACCTTACCAAAACTATGGCTGCTATTTTTAACCTGAACAGGAGCCGAAGTAACCTTTTCTGCCATAACCGGAGCGATTCTTGCCGGAAACAGCTCTCTTTTGCCTTCAGGTTCAGGGACAGACTGCATTAGCTTCTGATACACCTCACCCTGACGTTTCTGATAATGATCTCCATGATATTGGCGATTTTCACCACCGCGAAAGCCCCCAACACTCCCTTTACTTGACAAAACCTCTTTTGGTGACGATGCTGCCGCAGGTGTAGCATTGTTTTGCCGGGAAAAATGATTTTCCCCTGCTGACGGACGGTTTTCCGGCTCCCATGCCGGAGCAGGTTCACAGCAAGCCAAATCTAATTCAGCGCCGCTTCCTCGCTGTTTTAATACAGCCGTTACACCTTGATAGATAAAATCATGTACCAAACGGGCTTGATGGAAGCGAACTTCATGCTTCGCGGGATGCACATTCACATCCACCTGATGCGGATCAACCTCCAAATATAAAACATAAGCAGGCTGTTGTTCTCCTCGGAGCAAATCTTGATAAGCTTGACGGATAGCATGATTAATTAAGCGATCACGCATCATACGCCCGTTTACATAACAATATTGAATATCTCCACTCGCCTCAGCATTCATCGGGTCAACAACCCATCCTTTGATCGATAAATCGTCATGCTGCCAGGAAAGAGAAAGAGCCCGTTGCATAAAAGCGGTGCCACAAATGGAAGCCAACCGTCGTTCATACTGTGATTCATCTTTCGCTGGCCGGTATTGGCGCACCAACTTACCGTTATGATGTAAATTGATCAATACATCCAAGCGCGCCAGTGCAATACGTCTGACAACTTCATCAATATGACCAAATTCTGTCTTTTCTGTTCGCAGAAATTTGCGCCGTGCAGGGGTGTTATAAAACAGATCCAGCACTTCGACAGTACTGCCTACCGGATGTGCCGCCGGCTTCACTGTCACCGCCATATCCCGCCCTTCCGCGTAGGCTTGCCAAGCTTCATGCTGCTCTTCCGTACGGGAAGTCAATGTCAGACGCGAAACTGAGCTGATACTCGCCAACGCCTCCCCACGGAATCCCATACTGATAATGGCTTCCAAATCATCTAGTGTGGCGATCTTACTGGTAGCATGACGAGCCAACGCTAGCGCAAGATCCTGATGATTAATACCACAGCCATTATCACGGACACGAATCAGTTTTACTCCACCACGCTCAATTTCAATATCAATACGACTAGCGCCAGCATCAAGGCTATTCTCCACCAACTCTTTTACAACTGATGCAGGGCGTTCTACGACTTCGCCAGCCGCTATTTGGTTTGCTAATTGAGGAGGTAGGATCTTGATCGCCATACTTAACCTTTACTTCTTGGCTGTTTTAGGTGCCGCTTGTAATGGATTCGCTAGAAAATAGTTGCGCAATCCTCGATGGATAGCACTTGCCAGCTTATCCTGAAAATCATTGGAACCAAGCAGTGTTTCTTCTGCTGAGTTACTGATAAATCCCGTTTCCACTAAAATTGAAGGAATATCCGGTGAACGTAACACTCCTAAGCTAGCATGTTCTGGTGAACGTTTATGTAATAAGCCGACTTTACGCAACTCACTTAAAACCTGTACTGCAACGTTATAACCCACCCGTTGGGAGTGACCGAATTGCAGATCCAGCACCGCCTGGCTTAGGTAGGGATCGGTACCATTTGCCAATGCATCTCCTGCGCCACCCAGTAACTCAGACTGTTTCTCATGCTGCTCAAGCCAATTACCCAATTCACTGTTTGCACGCTTGTTTGACAACACCCAGACAGAAGCACCACGCGCACTACGATTAGGGGCTGCATCTGCATGAATAGAAACCAACATATTCGCGCTATGTTTACGCGCAACCTCAGAACGACCAGCAACAGAAATAAAATAGTCTCCGTTACGGGTCAGAACGGGTTTAAACATAGGATCATTGCGTAACAATGTTTCAAGTTTGCGCGCCACACTGATAGTCACATTCTTCTCTTTCAATCCACGTTGCCCAATCGCACCAGGGTCTTGACCACCATGTCCTGCATCAATAGCGATAACGACTCGCTGACTGCCCTTAGAAGTTGCCTGCAAAGCAGCCTGTTTGGTCGTCTGCAATTTGTTGTTAGTAAGTGATGGTTTACTCGTAGCTGCTTGTGAACTCTCTCTAAAAACAGACTTACCCGTCGATACCCCAGAAGCCCGCAGGGTAAAAATCACCCGATATTCACTACCCGACCGCTGTACTATAGAATTGACTTTAACTTTATTATTTAGTTCAAATACAATGCGTTTCTTTTGTCGATCAGGTGCCTGGCTGGAACGGATTTTCCTCACTAAATCCTGCCCCGGTAGATTCATGGGTAAACCAACAATTTTTTCTGATTGATGGATATCTACCACTAAACGCTCTGGCGAATGCAATGGAAAAACACTGTAATTAGGGCGACCACCTGAAAAAACCATCGTCACTTTAGATTCATTTATGCTGTTACTGACGTGAATATTGGATAAAGTCGCCGCTGTTGCGGTTGTTACCACTAAACTGTTTATCATAATAAACAGCCAGCCCATTACCATAAAACTGACTTGCCATTTCTTTATTATTTCTGCGACTAAAGGACGCGTCATGGTCAGGTGATCTCTTATAAATATTTCAAATTATCTAACAGGCTCTCGCCATATTTAGACAAAGCAATAAAATGTGCCTGTCGCCCTTCTGGCTGGTAACTCAAATGTAATTCAATATCTGCGTCCGGTAATACGCCTTCTCCTTGCTGAGGCCATTCCACTAGACAAATGGCATCTTGATGGAAATAATCACGTATTCCCATAAATTCCAGCTCTTCCGGATCTGCCAATCGGTAAAGATCGAAATGGTAAACCGGCCTCGGTATTAAAGCATAAGGCTCAACCAAAGTATAAGTTGGGCTTTTTACATGCCCTTTATGACCTAAGGAGTGCAAAAAACCGCGGCTAAACGTAGTCTTACCAGCCCCCAAATCACCATATAAATAAATTACACTACCACTATTACAGGCAGCAGCAACCGCGCTTCCAAGAGAAACTGTCGCATCTTCATCTTTAAGTGATAAAACAAGTTCTTTCATCGAATAATATCTGTTGTTTTATTAATTCATCAGCCAAAACGATAACCCTAACACACCTCTATTATCAACATTTAACATCTTCTGCTCAGTTTCATTATCAAACCCACTATTTTTGGCTTGAAACAAATTATGCTACACTGCGACGCCTTGCAGTATAAACCGATTTCCATCATGACAACGCCTCTCGATCTTAATCTTTTAGCCGCCAATATCAAACAATGGGGTCTTTCTCTTGGTTTCCAACAAGTTGGCATTTGTGATACTGATTTATCGGTAGAAGAGACAAAACTTCAGGAATGGCTAGATAAACAATATCACGGAGAGATGGCATGGATGAAACGCCACGGCATGATGCGTGCTCGCCCGAATGAACTTTTACCAGGAACACTGAGAGTTATTAGTGTAAGAATGAATTACCTCCCTGCTAAAGCTTCTTTTGCCAGCACGCTAAACGACGCCGAACTCGGTTATATCAGCCGTTATGCTCTAGGAAGAGATTATCACAAACTACTGCGCCAACGTCTTAAGAAACTAGGGGAACAAATCCAAAACTACTGCCATGACTTCGAATATCAGGGAGTCCTTAATTTTCGACCTTTTGTTGATTCAGCACCCATAATGGAACGCCCACTCGCCGCCAAAGCCGGATTAGGCTGGGTCGGTAAACACTCACTTATTCTTAATAGAGAAGCTGGTTCATGGTTTTTCCTCGGTGAGTTGCTGATTAATCTTCCCCTGCCGATAGATCTTCCACAAAAAGAGCAATGTGGACGCTGTGTCGCCTGCATGACAACCTGCCCAACCGGTGCAATTATCGCCCCTTATACTATTGATGCCCGCCGTTGTATTTCCTACCTCACAATTGAATTAGAGGGTATTATTCCTGAGGAATTTCGTCCACTGATGGGAAATCGTGTTTATGGTTGCGATGACTGCCAGATTATTTGTCCTTGGAACCGCTTTTCCCAATTGACAGATGAAGATGATTTCAGCCCTCGTGCAATATTACATACACCAAAGCTATTGGATTTATTCAATTGGAGTGAAGAGAAATTCTTACGGATAACGGAAGGTTCTGCAATTCGCCGCATTGGTTATTTACGCTGGCTACGCAATATTACTGTTGCTTTAGGAAACGCACCCTATCAATACGATATCGTTCTGGCTCTGCAACAAAAACTTGGATTAAACACCATGCTAGATGAACATATTCATTGGGCTATTGAACAGCAAATCATTCGCCGTAAAACGAATACTATTAATGTACAAACACCACAACAGAAACGACTTATTAGAGCGATAACCAAGGGCTTGCCCAGAGATGCTTAATTATTAGCCATCTCTATAACGCATAAAAAGATTCAGATAATTTTCCTGTGAATAAAATAAAAACCCCTTGCTGATCAATGCTCAAAAAAAGCGCAAGTGATCAATATGACATTTCTTAACAAAGGATCATTCCGAAAAACTATCAACGAGTTACAAAAGGAATACTCATTTTATAACATTCAAAATCAGAAAAATTTAGACGCAACAGCCTGTGGATAAGTCTGTGTGATAATTTTAAAGCATCATACTTATTTACTGAGAAACCAGCTTCCGAGCTGTGGATAAAAAATAGAAATCTGTACTATGAAGATATAACCCAAAAATCAAATCTAAAATAAGTGAGCACAACTACTGAGGAAGAAACTTGGAGCGGGAGATAAATTCTTTGAATATCAGCTAATTCATTGATTCAACAGATATTTTTCCCATACCTCACTGACGAAAGGAGTGCATTATGTACTACCCAAAAACGTTTGGCAAGCAGAAGTTGAAAAAATATTTTGCAATTAAAGAATAGTACTTTCTTTACCCCTATAAATACCACACGATGAACTGAGTACCATCAGGACATAAGGCTGGCTACCGATGTCAAAAAAGACAAAGAATATACACCCAAACAATACCCCTTTAGGCATAAACATCACACAATATCGGTGCAACCAGCGCACAGATTCAGACATTCAACCAAAGCCTTCGCTTGATCCACTGTTATTCCAGTGAGATTCTTTTTACGTGATCAAGGAAGATTTGAACAACCATAGGAATCAATAAGCAAGCAATTTTCATGTGCGCCAATCATATCGGATGTCGCGCAACGGTTGCATGCAGATAACAGTCAGATAACTCACTAGCAATGAGGATTGAAGAATGAAAAGATTTACCAAAATTGCAGTAGGTTTTCTAGCGTTAACCACGGCTCAGATCTCCTTTGCCGCTACCAGCATGTGGTCACAAACGAGCCGTGCCCCAAATGTTTATGCTGCTGGCTACACCAACTCAAATTTCTTTACCACGCCCTCTTCGGTACCGACAAGGGCAACTATCACGACAGTATCTTGGAATATCGGTTTATATAGCAATGGTGCGACAACTCAGACTTTCAACGTTTGTTACACCCCACGATATTCATCCACTCCATCGCAATGCCTGGATGTCTCCGGCGCCCTCAATAGCACCACAAATGCCTTTAGCGGCCATGATGCCAAAGGTTCCTTTAGAATTAGCGGGATTCTCAACGGAGGTACTTACCCCGTTTACCCGTCCCATTACAATATGATCAAAGTTGATTATCAGTATTAAGCAACCCGACCTGAAGCCGCATGGCTTCGGGTCATTGATAGGAAAGTTACTTTAGACAATTCTTTCGCGTTTCAAGAGCAATATATGCTAGCGGAAGGAGGTAGCGTGCTATAAAGCTGAGCTCATTCACTAACGAGTTCTCTGGAAGCCAAGGAGACAGCCGAACTCACCATACGAAATTTTTTAGTCGCCAATGCGATAAATGCTTTAGTGGCCGGTGATGATTGACGTTCATCAAACACAGCCAACCCGACATGTCGTTTCACTTTTGGATTCAGCGCTTTCTTGACATAGCGAACATCACGAGCCAGCGGCAGAGATGACTCGGCAACAATCGTCACCGCATCCCCACGTTCAACCGCAGCCAAAGTACTTAACAATTGAGACGTCCGATAACGAATATTAGGTTGCAATCTTGCCGATAAAAAAAGCCTGGAAACCAGTTCAGCCGATCCCGCTTCTGTCAACGCGAATGGTCCAACACACAGATCTTTCAACGTTACCGAATCCTGCAATACCAAAGGGTGATCTATCGGCAACAAAGCCACCATCTGATCTTCAAGAATCGGGTAAGTGTCGAATTGATCTTCCGGCAAGGTCACAAATCCCACATCCACTCGTCTATCCATAAGCCACTGCACAACCTGCCTGTCTGGTCCCTCATCAATATGGACCTCAATGCCGGGGTAAAGCCTGCGATAATCGGCCAGTACCTTTGGCAACAGCCATAAGGATGAAGTCGGTCCAAACGACCCGATTCGCAACGTACCTCGTTTCATCCCCCGAGCATCCGCGGCCTCTTGCCGCATGGTCTCAGCCAGACCAAGAATGGCCTGGGCTTTTTGTAGCAGACTTTCTCCTATATCTGTCAGTTCGACAACTCCTTGATGCCGATGTAGCAGCTCTACGCCAAGCTCCTGTTCAAGGAGTCTGATGGCATGGGAAACCCCAGACTGAGAGATCTTGAGTTGGGCCGCAGCCAAGGTAAAGCCCTTCCGTTCAGCAACAACAGCAAAAATTTCGAGCTGAGTTAAAGTCATTATCTCCCCCTTGAGTAATCACTCATTTCCGCATGATCATACATCTGAATAAGTATATGCAATGCGGATATAAAACAGTAGGCGAGGCATGCTCGCCGAACGCTCAACAGAGTTTCCAAACCATAATTAATTAAAAAAGGGGGATTTTATGAGTTACCCATGGCCTTCTGATGGCTCATCTTCCATATGGCCGGAGATAAACAGCACGTTCTTATCCCTCCGTGGATTTTCAGACGAATTTATTCCAATGAATGACACTCAGCGAACCTACAAAAAACTCCTGATGGGATTTGATGCAATCACCTCTTGCGAGATGAAAGAACTTTATAAATTTAAAATCACATTAACTCAAATGAACGAGCACGACCTCTCTCTCCCCGAGCTTTGTCTTATCCATAAGGCATTCAGCGCATGGGTGAAATTTGATTACGATAACGCGAGATCGCTTCTGACCCAACATATTCGAGCATACCCATCGGATATTGTCGCGCTCTTCTTTATTCACATGCTTGATTTCTGCACTGGCAAAACAACCAACCTGAGGTCTCTTCTGCTTTATTGTGACGAACACATTCCTGGCACTCACTACCTCTATCCATATTATCTTTCCATAAAATCATTCGTCCTTTGTGAAGCTCAATGTTTTGATGATGCCTTAGAGGTTGGTTTTAAATCTGTTAAATTAATGCCGGACAATATCTATGGCATTCATGCTGTCGCACATGCCCTGCACGAGCTAGGTCGCTGGAAAGAACTTTGTCACTTCCTGATCAACTGCAAAGAACATTGGATAACCAATGCCGGAATGGGAATGCATGTATACTGGCATCTCGCCATTGCGTATGAACGATCCGATGAAATCACGCTGGCATTGCAAGCTTTTGATGAATTATATGCGCTAAAAGACAATCCATTTGCTAAACAAGATTTGGACGCCGTAGAATTCTTGTGGCAACTTAGGCTCAAATCTGCCGACACTAACTTCCAACCAATATGGGAACGTCTTGCTGTTCTTTGGACAGGCAGCATCAGCTCATCCACCTCTTACTTCCACAAAATACATGCAGCACTCGCTTTTTCTGCAACAAATCAGTCTTTTCTTATTGAGAAGCTGATCGCGGAAAGCGATGGATTTGGCATCGAACCAGACACACATTCCACAGGGATAGACGTCCTTAAAGCGATCTTATTATTTACATCTAGGCACTATGAGGAGTGTCTAAATAAACTTCGTCTCAGCTATGAAAAATGGCCATTATTGGGAGGTAGCCGCGCTCAACGTGAAATATTGGAACAAACGATGGAATACGCCGCCTTGAAAGCATCCTCCACCCTATAAATTGCGACATTGACAAACATGAAAAGCAACCACGCATCAACGCAGTCGGTCAACAACTACTCAACCTATATCAAGCTGTCTCTTGTGGCTATTATCTGGGGCGGAACATTTGTTGCAGGTCGATACATTTCTGTCGAGACACCTCCCTTGTTATCAGCAAGCCTCAGATTTATTCTTGCGGGCATAACGCTCATTATCTTCCTCGTTTTATCAGGAAAAATGTTCGTCAAGATTAATCTATCCCAACTATTGAAAATCATTGGACTGGGCCTCTGCGGAATATACGCCTACAACCTTTTTTTCTTTTATGGTCTGCATCACACAACTGCCTCCAGAGCTTCACTTATCGTGGCACTAAATCCAGCAGTAATGGCGATTTTTTCATATTTCTTTTATAAGGAAAGACAATCGTCACTGAAAATACTGGGAATTATTCTTTGTCTGCTCGGAGCAATGATCGTAATTTTTAGCAAAACGCCACAACTGACAATTGGAGAAGAAGATAACTGGTTGGGTGACACTTTGATCTTTGGCTGTGTTTTAAGCTGGGTTGCTTATAGCGTCTTCTGCAAGAACATTGTGAACCAAATCGGCCCGCTACACACCGTTACATACTCCATCCTGGCAGGCGCTATCATGCTAGCGGTAACGACCATTTTAACAGGTCAAATGAGTTTATCTGCAATACATGCATTATCCATGACTGATCTCTCCAGCTTACTTTATCTTGGCGCAGTAGGTTCAGCGGTGGCCTACATCTGGTATTACGACGGAATCCAAAGAATTGGTTCCACTCGCTCCGGTGTATTCATTGCGCTTAACCCTTTGACCGCGGTATTGCTCGGCGCAGTACTATTAGACGAGAAATTAACATTCCCAATGTTCATCGGCGGCGCTCTCGTCATCGGAGGTATCCTGATCTGCAATAAGAGATCAACCGGTAAAAAACTTATTCCACCGGAACCTAAATCTAAGATCAATCATATAGTAAAAGCAAAGAATTACAGGAAATAAGCCAGAAATCTCATCCTATCGACGCTTTGGTACAAACAAAAGCGTCGATCTTGCTGAGACCTGATGGCAAACCTGATCTCTGAACCTAAGAACCATGAATGTAAGAGACTTCAATAGATATTTATATAGCAAAAATGGGAGCGGAGAAATGTAATTCATAACCTCTTTCTAAATAAGCCAAAAAATAATAATGAGTGAAAACAACAAAAATCTATAGTCACCCTCTTTTCTAAAATCAGCATTTGCTTAATTGGCAAGGTGATTTTATAATCAATCAGTTGACTTTTTATAGTCTCTATTTAGTCCTTTTTGATGTGAGGGATTCTATGCGTTATTCAGAACAGATCAAACCCATTAGCTACCTAAAAGCCAATGCAGCTACGGTGATGACGACACTCGCTGAGTCCCGTTCACCGATGATTATTACACAAAATGGCGAAGCAAAAGCGGTGATTCAAGATATTGCCTCTTATGAGCAGACTCAGGAAACTATAGCGTTGTTAAAGATTTTAGCTTTAGGACAACGACAAGTTAAAGCAGGTGAAGTCACACCAGTAAAAGAGGTGGTTCAACGCTTAAAAAATAAAGGGAAGTCCACCTAATGCCATATCATGTAATGCTGACTAAAAATGCCGAAGCAGATTTAGAGGACATTTACGATTACATTGTCGAAAATGACAGTTCAGAGAAAGCTGATTATGTATTGGATCAGTTGCTGAAAATAACAGACAGTCTGGCTAACTTTCCTGAAAAAGGCAATTATCCCAAGGAGTTGCAGGAGTTAGGGATCCGCGACTTCCGCCAAACATTTTTTAAACCTTATCGGGTTATTTACCAAATCACAGGTAAACAGGTGGTAATTTTTGTGATTGCTGATGGTCGGCGGGATATGCAAACCCTGCTTACGCACCGGTTGCTAAGTGTATCTGCATGATAAGAAAGACTTGGAGCGGGAAACGAGACTCGAACTCGCGACCCCGACCTTGGCAAGGTCGTGCTCTACCAACTGAGCTATTCCCGCATTACTGACTGGTGATCACCTGAAATAATATATCAATCCCAAGAAATCAATTGTGAATCTAAACTTGGAGCGGGAAACGAGACTCGAACTCGCGACCCCAACCTTGGCAAGGTTGTGCTCTACCAACTGAGCTATTCCCGCGTCACTGGCTGGCTAATAATAACCAGAACAACATACTGATTCCAAACCAAAATTTGGAGCGGGAAACGAGACTCGAACTCGCGACCCCGACCTTGGCAAGGTCGTGCTCTACCAACTGAGCTATTCCCGCATATCTTTTAGTACGCTATCCATACCTTATGAAATTCTTCATCGGTATGGGGAGCGCATTATACGAAAAATCGTTGCGCCCGCAAGCCCTTCAACACAAAAAAACAAACTTTCCGGTCAAATGACGATTTAAACGCCAACGCAGGTTAATTAATCATCACACCAAACTTGCATTATCATACCAACAGAAAATAAAACTTTCTGACTCACAGTTGAATAAAATGTTCCCGATAATAGGCTAACTCAGCAACTGATTCACGAATATCATCCAGCGCCTGATGAGTATTCTGCTTCTTAAACCCAGCAAGGATTTCCGGCTTCCAGCGACGGACTAATTCTTTAAGTGTGCTGACATCCAAGTAGCGGTAATGAAAATAAGCCTCCAATTCTGGCATATAACGAAACAAGAAACGCCGATCCTGACTCACGCTGTTACCACAAATAGGGGAAGCACCTGCCGGAACCCATTTCTCCAAAAATTCAATCGTCGCTTTCTCTGCCTCACGATCATCAATTTTACTTGCTTTAACACGTTCAACCAGCCCACTGCCCGTATGAGTGCGCACATTCCATTTATCCATCAGAGCCAGTTGTTCATCAGACTGATGAACCGCAATGACTGGCCCTTCCGCCAGGATATTCAAATTCGCATCGGTGACAATTGTCGCAATTTCAATAATGCGATCCCGCTCGGGATCTAAGCCCGTCATTTCCAGATCTATCCAGATAAGATTGTGCTCACTTTTTGACATGTTATATCCTAGATTGGAGAGATAGTTCTTATTAATGGTGTATCATAGCGCTTTTAAGTAATAACAGCGATATACCCAATGGATTTCAAGATGCATCGCGACGGCAAGGGAGCGAATCCCCGGGAGCATAGCTAACTATGTGACCGGGGTGAGTGAGTGCAGCCAACAAAGAGGCAACTTGAAAGATGACGGGTATAAATGTAGAACAAGTGAGGTTCGGTGGCTAAGCATAAACTATCCAAAGGCCAGCAACGGCGGGTACAGGCAAATCATCAACGCAGGTTGAAAAAACAGGATAATAAACCTGAAATGGATGATAGCCAGTTAGGTGAACCTCAAGAAGGGCTGGTTATCAGCCGTTTTGGCCAACATGCTGATGTCGAGGCAGCAGACGGTTCTATACAACGTTGTAATATTCGCAGAACTATCCGCTCATTGGTCACTGGCGATCAAGTCGTATGGCGTCCTGCGCTGCAAACACAAGCCGATGTTAAAGTAAATGGTATTGTTGAAGCCGTTCACGAACGTACTTCCGTACTTACGCGGCCTGACTATTATGATGGTATTAAACCTATCGCCGCCAATATTGACCAAATAGTGATTGTGTCAGCCATTCTTCCTGAACTGTCACTCAATATTATCGATCGCTACCTTGTCGCCTGTGAAACACTGGGCATTGAGCCATTGATCGTATTGAATAAAATTGATCTGTTGGACGAAGAAAGCCGTGAATGGGTCAACGAAATCATGTCCACATACCACAACATTGGTTACAGAGTATTGAAGCTCTCAAACCATACTGGCGAAGGTATGGAAGAATTAACGAAGATGCTCGCAGATCGAATCACTATTTTTGCCGGTCAGTCTGGTGTAGGTAAATCAAGTTTACTCAATACACTCCTGCCAGAAGATGAAGCAGAAATTCTGGTCAATCAGGTTTCAGATGTCTCCGGTTTAGGTCAACACACCACAACAACGTCCCGTCTTTATCATTTTCCACATGGCGGTGATGTTATTGATTCTCCTGGTGTTCGGGAGTTTGGCCTGTGGCATTTAACACCGGAGCAGATAACTCAGGGTTTTATCGAATTCCGTGATTATCTGGGCGGTTGTAAATTCCGTGACTGTAAACACCGGGACGATCCAGAGTGTGCGTTACGGAAAGCAGTGGAAGATAACGAAATAACTCAAGAACGCTTTGAGAATTATCACCGTATTCTCGACAGTATGGATCAAATTAAACCACGCAAAACTTTTACAGATCACGATAGCTAACTGACATTAAATGAAAGGGCGGGTACAATACCCCCTTTTGTCTAATTTTGCCAATAGAATCCAAGAGGTTGACGTGCTGGATAACATTAAAATCAGGTTGCATTATTTACTGCCTAAACAGGGAATAACTCACCTGGCAGGCTGGTTTGCCAACAAAAAAGCTGGCTGGTTAACTCAACTAGCAATCAAAGCGTTTGCCCGTGTTTATAAAGTGGATATGAATGAAGCGAAAGCGCCTGAGTTTTCAGCATACACCACATTCAATGAGTTCTTTATCCGCCCATTAAAAGATGATATTCGCCCAGTTGTCAGCAATGAACACCAATTAGCACTACCTGCTGATGGTACTATCAGCCAGTTAGGCAATATCCGGACATACCAGCTCCTTCAAGCCAAAGGGCACCACTACACGCTTGAAGCTCTACTCGCCGGTAATCATCAATTGGCAGAGATATTCCGTGATGGGCAGTTTGTAACGACTTACTTATCACCTAAAGATTATCACCGTGTACATATGCCTTGCGATGGATTACTGAAAGAGATGATCTATGTCCCTGGTGATCTATTCTCTGTCAATCCATTGACTGCCGCCAACGTGCCAAATCTGTTCGCTCGTAATGAAAGAGTCATCTGTCTGTTTGACACTCAATTTGGGCCAATGATACAGATTCTGGTTGGTGCAACTATCGTCGGCAGTATTGAAATGGCTTGGTGTGGTACGGTTACACCACCACGGGAAGGCATTATCAAGCGCTGGACTTACCCCGAAGCCGGTGCAACTGGCGCAATTTCTTTCAAGAAAGGGGAAGAAATGGGGCGTTTCAAATTGGGTTCTACCGTCATTAACCTGTTTGCATCAAATCAGGTACAGCTAGCCGGGCATTTGAGCAGTGGCTCCACAACCCGCATGGGCGAACTGTTAGCCCAAGCGATCATACCTGACGAACCTACTGACAACATAAGCTAATCCCTTTCCAAGGAGAGCCCTTTATCGTGCGCCTGATTATCAGCTTATTGCTTAGCCTGATCATTATTAGTCCAGTTCTTGCTGCGATTCCACTTGATGAAAACCAGCTCAAACAAGAACTGAAACAAATCGAATCCAGCAAAAACCCACAGGATGCAGAAGTTGCTCAGGCGCTGCAAGGCGCTCTCAATTGGATTGCTGATACTAAATCTGCTAATGACAGAACGCAGAAATATCAGACCGCCATTGATGATTTTCCTAAAATCACGAAAGAACTTCGTCAAAAATTACTCTCTGAAAGTGATACGCCTCGTCCAATTCCCGCTAACCAACCCATTGCAAGCATTGAGCAACAGATCATTCAAGTCAGCAGTCGGTTGCTAGAACAAGGGGGGCAATTACAGCAAGAGCAGGACAAAGGACGGGAAATCAGTGACTCTCTAGTACTATTACCGCAACAACAATCAGAAGCGCGACGCCTGCTAACTGATGCATCCTCTCGCCTACAATCATTAGGAACACCATCTACTCCATTAGCAGAAGCTCAATTTGCCTTAGCTCAAGCCGAAGCCAATGCGCACAAAGCAACAGTCAATGAACTTGAAATAGCTCAACTCTCCGCTAACAATCGGCAGGAAATTTCCCGTATGCGGGTTGAACTGTTCAAAAAGCGCTATCATCGACTTGATCTTGAGCTGCAACAACTCCGCAGCCAACTTAATGCACAACGCCAGCAAAAAGCAGAATTAGCCTTAGAACATACCGAGATGCTGGCGGAACAAAGCGACCAGCTACCAAAATTTCTGCTTGATGAATTACAACTGAACCGGAACTTATCTCAAGAATTAAATCAGCAAGCACAGCGAATGAATATCATCGGCTCAAAGCAGCGACAAGCCGCCAGTGATATTATTCAGGTCCGGCAAGCATTGAATACCATTCGTGAACAGGCGCAATGGCTCGGCGGCTCCACAACACTCGGAGAAGCGCTCCAAACTCAGCTTGCCCGCTTGCCTGACATGTCTAAACCACAGCAACTTGATCGGAATATTGTCAAATTCAGGGTCGATCGTCTGAAATACGAAGACATGCTGGATCAGTTACAAAAAGACACAAAACCCGTACAGCAAAGCAACGTTGCGTTAACTGCCGAACAAGAGCGGATTTATGATTCTCTTACCCGCACCCGCAAAGAATTACTCAATTCATTATTATCTGGCTATGACAGTGAAATCCTTGAATTGACCAAACTGAAAGTCGCTACCAGTCAGCTAAATGATGCGCTAACAGAAGTTAAAGAAGCCACACACCGTTATCTATTCTGGGTCGCGGATGTTAATCCTGTTTCGCTCAATTACCCAATCAGTGTTGTACAGGATCTGACTCGTCTATTATCGCTGGATACTTTCTCTCAGTTAAGCGGCGCCCTGATCGTCATGCTGACCACTCAGGATACGCTGCTGTACTTATTTGGCACGCTATTCCTGGTTGTATTCAGCATCGGCTCTCTCCGCCATTATTACGCATTCCTTGAACGCGCGAGTAACCGTATCGGCAAAGTCACCTATGATCACTTTTCCCTCACTTTACGTACCGTATTTTGGTCGGTTGTTGTCGCGTTACCTTTGCCGATGCTCTGGTCTGCAATTGGCTATGGGCTGCAAAGCGCCTGGCAGTATCCTATGGCGACGGCTATCGGTTATGGCGTCAGTGCTACGACGCCCGTTCTATGGATCTTCATGCTGAGCGCCACTTTCGCCCATCCAAATGGATTATTCATTGCCCATTTCCGTTGGCCGGAAGAACGCGTCAAACGGGCTTTACGATTCTACCAGCTATCTATCTTCGCTATTGTGCCGTTGGTCATGGCATTGATAACTTTTGAACATTACAGTGATCGAGAATTTGCTTCCACACTCGGCAGGCTCTGCTTTCTCATCTTGTGCGTCTCCTTAAGCCTGATCACTCATAGCTTGAAACGGGCAAAAATCCCGCTCTATCTGGATAAAAATGGCTCCGGCGAAAATGTTATCAATACCGCTCTCTGGTGGATTTTACTCTCTGCGCCGATAGTCGCAGCGCTAGCTTCCATACTGGGATATTTCAGCACATCACAAGCATTGCTGGGGCGTTTAGAAACTTCCGTTGCTATCTGGTTCTTCCTGCTGGTTGTTTACCATATCATCCGGCGTTGGATGCTGATTCAGCGACGCCGTATTGCCTTTGACCGGGCAAAACAACGACGGGCAGAAATTCTGGCTCAACGAGCCAAAAGCGAGGATGACTCAACGGGTTCAAGCAGTATCGAAGGTGCCATCGAAGTTGAGGAACCCATTATTGATCTGGATGCCATCAGCGCTCAGTCATTGGGATTGGTCCGTTCAATTCTGACTCTGCTTGCCTTGGTTTCACTCATTTGGCTGTGGTCAGAACTTCATTCCGCTTTCTCATTTCTAGAAAATATCCGACTGTGGGATGTCACCACGACAATAAACAATGTAGAAACTGTTCAACCCATCACCGTAGGTTCTGTCTTGATTGCTATCTTGGTGATTATTATCACCACTCAACTGGTGCGTAACCTGCCCGCACTGCTTGAGTTGGCCTTACTACAGCATTTGGAACTTACACCCGGTACCGGCTTTGCCATCACTACACTCACCAAATACACCATTACTTTGATTGGTGGTCTGGTAGGTTTCTCTCTGATTGGTATTGAATGGTCAAAATTACAATGGCTTGTTGCTGCATTAGGGGTTGGATTAGGGTTTGGCTTACAGGAGATCTTCGCCAATATTGTTTCCGGCCTGATGATATTGTTTGAAAAACCGATCCGTATCGGCGATACCGTGACTATCCGCAACCTGACCGGCAGCATCACCAAGATCAATACACGAGCAACAACCCTTTCGGACTGGGATAGAAAAGAGATCATCGTTCCTAACAAAGCCTTTATTACTGAACAGTTTATTAACTGGTCATTATCTGACACCATCACTCGTGTCGTGCTGACAATTCCTGCACCGGCAGAAGCTAGCTGTGAAGAGGTTACGCAAATCCTGTTAACCGCCGCTAAACGCAGCACTCTGATCCTTGATAACCCGGCGCCTGAAGCCTATCTGGTTGATCTTCAACACGGTATTCAGATATTTGAATTACGTATTTATGCTGCTGAAATGGGGCATCGCATGCCTGTCCGCCATGAAGTCCATCAGCTTATTTTGCAAGGATTCCGCGAACACGGCATTACTCTGCCATTCCCGCCATTTCAGGCGAGTATTGATGTCATTGGTCGGGATATTCGCAGCGCGACGACCAATATGTCAGGCCGTAATCCGCCACGTCAACCGGGTAGTTTGTAAGACAATGAAGTACTGAGCATCCGTACTTGAATCAACTGGCTCTATTTCAAGCAGAATATGGCCTTTTACCG